>JAUWBH010000011.1 GCA_030605085.1 Promethearchaeota archaeon
CGTAATGGTTAAACGTTTGAACGGCGTTTCCTAACTTAACTTCCACGACATTAAGAGCGCCTTTCTCAAGCTTGACATTGGTGTCCGCTTCGGCTTCGTGCTCTGGTTCGATCACTCCTAACTTTACCATAACTTTCACTAACATTTTTGAAGACTTTACTAGCGAAGAAAAGCCCTCGATTCTGAGCCGTTCAAAAATTCTATTTTTAACTTGCCATTGTATGGTGCTCATCTTAACGTTTAATTCCTTACAGATTTTGCTTACCGTGACTTTATCATTGTAAGAATATAGAGCGGCAATTGATGAAACTAAGCCCGCAACCACCGTATCCTTGGTGCCATTCACGATCTTCCACAACTTATACAAGATTCTTTTTGATAGGTCGTAAAATCCCATACCCAATTGGAATCGCTCGGTTACTTGGAGCACTTTCTGAAGGATGTATTCTTGCCTATCCCTTTCCTGATATCTTGGGAAAAACTCCAGAACTTGGAGCTTGAACGCGTTAAACTCTTTTTTAGTGATTTTTGAGACGGAAAGCAGCTCATCTTCTTTTATCGAGAGGTTGTTGTATTTAAAGCTAAAATAGATACAGAGAGAAACTAACTTCTCGTAACTGCGATATTTAGTACCGGGTTTTAACGCGCCGTAAATATTTTTAAATTTTTCAAGAACCAAATCCTTTTTAAACTTTGGCAAGTGTAGAGCCTCGAAAATCCTCGAGATTTCTCTTTTTGCGTTGTTTGACGTGCTCACTTCGTAACTCTGCGCGATTTGGATCTTGCTCATGCGTTCCAATTTAACCGAATTAGGATTGCGAAGCCTCTCTCTTTGGAGTCCGACCTGGGTCGTTCCTAACCTCTCGTATTGTACGACCTCGTTGTTGTAGGATCTATGGTATTCCAACTTTTTCTCTTCCAAAACTACATAGCAATCTCTACACACGTATCCCTCGCGAGTCTCTTCGATATTAGTAGACCCACAGGCGCCGCACGCTAATCCCAAACCGAAATGGCGAAGCTTAGGCGGTTTTACCCTATATTTTTTATAATCTTCGATTGTCATTTTTTTAAAGTCACTTTTTTTTCTAATTTTCCTAAGTAAAATATATGGGGGAGTGCCCTTTTTTAATGCAACGGTTGTGACTCAAATGTTCGAGCACAACTGAACCTATCTTTTAGACGCGGAAAATTGGGATGGAGGTACCGCTTAGATACGAGATGATCGAATATTCGTGCCTTTTTGGCTTAACTCGTAAAACTTAAAATTCACAAAAATTGGTCGACCCAAAAAAATACCCCCGTGTGATTGTTACCCCAGTCAGATCACATTGCGGGAGAATTGAGTGGAGGCTCAAAAACCCGAAATTCCCTTCCACAATTACCAAAAAACAGCCTTTCCTCTAAGTGTTTTCTGAAATAATATCAATACGGGCATTTGCGAGAAAAGTTCCCAAAAATCTTTAAGAAGGCTTAATCACCAGTATCATCAAAAGTAACGCAAATAAAAGGTTAAATTTTATACGAAACCAAAAAAATGAATCAAGTTCCATCCCCTGATGAAGAGTATTTGGTAGTTGGATTTGGGGAGGATTTAGATAAATTAAAAGGTAATCCTAAAGATGACATGTATTTAAAAGTATGGGAATTGAAAACTGGAGATGTAATCCATACTTTTAAGGGAACACTATATGGTCCATCAGTAGTAAAATTTTCTCCCGATGGAAAATATTTAGTTTCTGGTTGGGACACAGGTAAATTAATATCATGGGATATCTTAAATGGAAAATGTGTATTGAATACTGAGGATCATAAAGATCATATTTCTTCATTAAGTTTTTCTAAAGATGGAAAAATTTTAGCCAGCAGCTCGTATGATAATACTATTAAAGTATGGGATTTTGAAGGTCTAACACAAGAAAGGGAGAGAATTGAAAGGCAACAGACAGAAGAAAGTTTAATAAAATTAAATTTATCCTCGTGGATATTGGTTTATGTTATTAAGGCAGCGTTCCTAAAAAAGAAAGTGCTAATTATTTCAGATCAAGAATTTTTGCATGAGTATATCATTAATTTCTTTAATTATATAACTCAATACAATGCTAATGTTTCAGTATTATCAAGAAAAAATAACTGAGAAGTTCTTTTCTCTTGCGCTCGTTTAATTGTTTAGCAATATTCTGCACCAGTTCGAATCCAACCAAATCAACCCCGTTTAGAATCGCTTTATATTCCTCGCGAAAGGTTTCATAATATTGAGATTTAATTTCATTAATCAAATTCATTTGAAAATCAATTTTCTATTTAATAGTTGGTATTAATATCTTTTGAATAAAAATTCACGATAATTTTTGTATTATTGGATCTTTCTCTTGTCTATACATTTTTTTGGTCAATGCATTTTTTTAATTTAAAATAAACGAACTTTAACATTTTTAAATCATCCTCATTGTACTTTAACAAATCTTTCTTTAAAAAATATTTGATTACTAATTAGAAAGGATTAAAATTTTAAATATTACCAAAACTATAATTTAAACGTTAAGGCGTGAAAAATTAAATTTATAAATACTATAAATAATATCTTTATGTATTAATATTAATTAATATAGGCAAAAATAAGCGATGACATCAAATTCATTAGAAAGATCTCAAGAGATAATCCCTTTATTTAGTATCGGCGAGATTGTTAAAGCTCGGGACCGATTATGGCGTATAGACCAAATTCATAAGGTTGAAAAGGAGATAAAAAAGGTTAAGAAAAGATTTGTTTATTATTCTGTAAGTAATATTACGGGTCAGCCCTCATCCCAAGTATTGATCCCCGATATTGAAAAGATCACGAAATTATTTGTTCCGAAACCCTCACCCGACAAGGTTGGATTTCCAATTTATCAAAAATTATTATTAGATGCAATTAAATTGGATTTAATTTACGGAACAACATCATTCATAAGCCTTCAAAATTCAAAAGTAATTCCTATATCTTATCAGATGGTTCCTGTTTTAATGGCCTTAAGTCTTAAAAAAGTCCGATTACTATTAGCTGACGATGTAGGGTTGGGCAAGACTATTGAGGCGGGCTTAATTTTACAAGAACTCTTAGGACGTAAAAAAATTAATAGATTGTATTCATTATGAATGTGAAAAAGACATACAATATCTCCATGTTGATTATATAGCACCAATATCTCCTGATGATGTAGAATTTGAAGAATGGAAAGATCTTCGGAAGGAGCGATTATTAAAATGGGGAAACTATCATACATTAAATAGAGTATATATTGATTATGATAAGAAAGAAGTATTAAATTTAAAATATATTCCCATAGTAGAGAGAGAATATGATTTAGAAAGAAAACAAAACAAATTTAATATAGGTGATGGAAATCACAGATTTGGATTCGCCAAAAGGAATAATATATCCACTGTAATGTGTTTAGTTCACGATAAATATCTAATAAGGAAATCTTGGGTTTAAAAAAACATCGAAAATTTAAAAAAAGAGAAGGAAAAAGATTTTAAAGAAGAAGGGACATTAATTTTATAATATTTGAGGTGGTTCTATAAATAAATTGATTACGCCTAATCAATGAGGAGGGCACCACGGGGGAGGGTGGTAATAATTATTGGAGAATGGGGAAAGAGATATATTTCTGTTGTGTTTATTATAGTTAAGACAAAAACATATTTAATCGAAAATATGACTGAATTTCATATATAATATGACATATACAATGGAAGATATCAAAGGAATAATAAATTGTCTAAGGAATAATAAATTGATTCTGAAAATCCTATCTCATGAACATTTATTTTGAAAATCATCTAATATCTTCATCATATCCGATCCTTGATATGATTTTTTCAATCAGTTCAATATTCACTCCATACTTATCACGCCCTATTTTAACATGCTTAATATAAGCTCTTGATGGGGGAACTTCTTTGGGTGTTTTGTTTACAACTTCATAGCAATAACACTTTAATACCTCTTCTTTCGAGAATTCTGAACTGCGAAAATCTTCATCAATTATTTGTTCAGTTCTTACATTTACTTCAATTTGGCTATAGAATTTTGGTGCCCCTTCTGCTATATCAATTAAATACAGATATTTTTTTAGAATTCCATATATAATTCCATATACACAAGAATTCTCTTCTTTTACAATATCTAGAACTCCACCTTTATTATTCTCAGAATAACGCGAAAATCTGGGTTTATAATCAATTAATTTGCCGATTGCGAGAACATGAGGGGGTTCAGGGGCATTATCTTTCCTCTTTGCTAATCGGGCAGGATCCATATTAGAACCATATGCAAAATAAAAGCAATCATATGTCAAATTTAACCACTCTTTAAAATTTGTAGCAATAATACTTAATAATTTTTTATAATGAATTGAATTTTTGATTGATAAAAAAATATCAGTAATTCCAAATTTGAGATCGTTAAACACCCGCTTTTTTGGGAGGGGGCAGCACAGGGGAGGAGAGAAAGGATTTAAAAAGAATTTAAGGATTAAAACTGGTATTGTCTTCAAATTTAAAATCTATTTCTTTAATGTAATCTGCTAATTCCTCTGCACTATTGAATGATTGCTTGCTTTTTTTAAAATTCCAATCAAAATAATTGATTTTTAAATGTTCCTCATTAAAATCAAATGCTCTAAAGACTTGTTCTTTTTGTATGACACCCTCATCAATGAGTATTTCAAATAATTCTCTTTTTTCTGTGATGAATTCATAGCAAATCACTATCTGATTTTTTTTTCCAATAACTCTCAATAGGCAACCTATCCTCGCTCCAAACACTAAATTTAGAGAATAATGAGTTATCGACTTTACCGGAGTCAATAGGGAACCTCTCCTCGCTACAAAGACTAGATTTAAGTAGTAGTGGGTTAACGACTTTACCGGAGTCAATAGGGAACATAGTTATTTTATGAAGGTTGAAGGAATAAGTAGCCAAAAAATAGCTCTTGACAAAGCATGGGGCTATATAGTAAAAATGCCTTTCTGGAGCGAGAAAATCAAAAAGGGCGAAGAAATTCCTTCAAAGGAGAGCCTAATTGCAGAATTAGATGCATGGAATATAGGATTTGAATATTATACTGAAATGAGTTCCGTTAAAATTGGCACGCTCTCCGAACAGCAATATGATTTTTTTATTTCTCACGCTTGGTCCGACCCCGACGATAATCTTGTTGGAAATATTGTTAAAGAACTAAAATCGCAAGGTTATAAAGTCTGGTACGACCGCGATATTTGGGGCAACGAATCGGGCAAAAAGAACGATTTCTTGGAATCTGGCATTGAAAGTTCGCGGCATTGCGTACCATTTTTGTGTAAAGAATACTTCCAATCTGAAAATTCCATGTTTGAACTAAATTGCATGTTTACTAAAAAAGCTGTTAAAAACATCTTTCCGCTTTGGAGTTCAAGCATAAGTAAAGAATTAGTAAAAAAACAGCCTTTAGGAAACGAAATTTTAGAAACTGTAGGAATACCGAGAGGAAAAGACGACTACGACGCAAAGGATCTTGTAAATAGGTTAGTATTATTGAAAAATTCTGCTGAGGGTTTGAAAAAGTATAACGGAGTAGAAATGATCGCAGAAGATTCACGGGTTATGAAAGAATTAGAAAAAGTGTTTGGTAATGTACCGATCCCTTGCATTAATAAAGATTCTAATGAGAAATTCGGGTTCGTACAAGACGATGGTCATGTCATTGCACTCGCCATGAGAAAAGAGTCCAGATATCTGCTTGATAAAGAAAGGTTTTTTATAGAGCGACTTCCAGATTCATTAGCTAAGCTCCGCTCGTTACAAAAATTAGATGTCACTCTCGGAAACATTACCGAAGGAGTTACAAATCTAAAATCTCTTATATCTTTAGATTTAAGAGCCGGTAAATTTATATCTGTTCCCGTGTCAATAGGAAACCTCTCATCGCTCCAAACACTTAATTTAAGCTATAATAAGTTGACGACTTTACCAGAGTCAATAGGCAACCTTAAATCGCTCCAAACACTAATTTTACGTGAGAATCAGTTAACGACTCTCCCGGAGTCGATAGGAGACCTTTCCTCGCTCAAAAAACTATATTTAGATAGTAATAAATTCACGACTCTCCCGGAGTCCATAGGAAACCTTAGATCGCTTAAAACACTAGGTATGGAAGATAATCAGTTATCGACTTTCCCGGAGTCCATAGGAAACCTTAAATCGCTCAGATACCTTACTTTGAATGAGAATCAATTATTCACGATCCCAAAGTCAATAGGAAACTTAAAATCGCTTCAAACACTATATTTAGAGCATAATCAGTTAACGACTCTCCCGGAGTCAATAAGCAATTTAAAATCGCTTCGAACACTTGATTTAGGTTATAACAAGTTCTCGACTCTCCCGGAGTCAATAGGCAACCTCTCTTCACTTGAAAAACTAGATTTGAGGAGTAATCAGTTATCGACTCTCCCAGAGTCAATAGGCAACCTCTCCTCGCTCAATGAACTATGGTTATCTAGGAACAAGTTAACAACACTTCCTGAGTCAATAACGAATTTATCAAAGTTAGAGAGACTTTTGATATCAGGAAATCCATTAGTTAATAAGCCGGATAAAACAACTGAGAACGTTCTGAAGCCTTTAAAAGAGAGAGGTGTTTCCTTTTCGCTATAGTATATTTCGTAAATCTCACCTTGTTGTTTTAAATACTCGGATATTTCCTTAATGTGAAACAACTCATAATTTTAGTTCGCCTAAAATACTAGGTGTTCTTCAATGATTTTTTTCCCCTTCTCGCTCAAAGAACTTTAATGGCTTCAGGACGATTTCCAACTGCTAGGCTTATTAAATAACGGCATAATTCGGGCACTACGACTCCCGTAAGGCTTAACCAGTTAATTATCGTATTAAATGATGTTTTTTTTAAAGCACTTTAAAAAGACATATTTAGATTATTCTTTGTGGATTTAGCGCGATTTGCTAACTCCCTTGCCGTTCGTGGCAGTCTCTGGTTCTATTCCAAAAGTCGTATTTGGGAAAATATATGTGCGATTACGGGGTGGACGTTGTTTTGATTCGTAATTATAAGCAAGCGCATAAAAGAAAGCGCACACGGGAAGAGACAGGTAGGTGTAGACATCGCCATATATAAACATATGACGGAACTCGCGAGCGAAGATGCCTACGATACGGCGGTCTTAGTTAGCGGCAACGAGGACTTGCTGGACGGCGTAAGGGAAGTAAAGAAATTCGGAAAGCGAGTAGAGGTTTGGGGTTTTAAAAACTCTACTTCGCAAAAGCTAATCAAAGAAGTTGGGGTAAAAAATGTGCGATACGTTAACGACATTTTAGAGGACATTAGAAAAGAACCGGAATAAATCTATGAAAAAAAAATCTGCTGACCAAAAGACAAAAATCCAAGGGTAGCTTACGTCACCCCATTATTTTTTTTTTTTTTTTTTACCTTCTAAAATTAATGTTTTTTATAATATTCATAATTTTTATGTAAGTTCTTTATCTGAATCATCCTCAGTAATATTCAGAAATTTAGCTATTTTTAGCAAATCTTCTGGCTCTAAATAACAAGGGTGCTTCCTACAACACTCACCGCACTTTCTACATTCGAATTTATCATCGGTCATGAGTTTTATTCCTTGTATTCATTCATTTTTAGTAAATTGTAGAAGGGCTGATGAAAGCCCCCTACCAAGTTAATAACCACCCAAAATAAGAGGTTCATCATGAACGAACCTATTTGCTTAACCTTGTAACCTTTTTAACAGTATTTAAATGAGATTAGATTTCAAATTTATTGATTTTTTCAAAGATTTTTTTCTATGTTCTTATCCTCCAAATAGTGTAAGTAAGAGTTATGTTGAGATATTAATGTCAAATCTCTCTTTTATATTATCTTTAAGCTCTTTAAGCAATAAATCCAGAATATCTTGAGCTGCTTGATTTCCTTCTCTTAATTCGAACGGTCCACCTACACTTCCTCTTTTATTTATAGAAGCGTTATAATCTCTATGATTTCTAAACGCCACTTTATATCTACCTTCTAAAAAGACAATTTGGATATTATAAGAAGTTTCGTTTGCTTGATGTATCATCGCCCCAAAATAGTTTACTAATTGAACTTCTTTATCTTTTAATATTTTCAATTTTGTTCTGACTTTTTCATCATATCTCTCTTTGCTCTCCCAATATTCATTAGTTTTTATATGATTTAGGAGATCCTCAGCGTTATCATAAATGTTTCTAACACTTTTAGTAATTTCATCATCTTTCTTTACTGAGGGTATTTTTTTATTCATTAGTTGCTTTTTTTCTTTATTCTTATCTCTATTTAGCCCTATCTTGTCTTCAATTTTTCCAAGTCTTTCAGGTTCAATTTCTATATCAGCGTTCTTTAATTTATGATATGAAACCAATAAGGCTTCCAATGTTAAATCAATTCTATCTTGGTAATCGTCAGCATACGATTTCGTAATCTTTCTTAGCACTTCATGTACGCTTAAATTTCCAACTTCTTTAATTTTTTTCAAAACTTTTATTGTCTCGCTATAGATATTAGTTCTTATCCGATCTTTGTATTCCACATTACTTAATTGATTTAACACTTCAATTAGTATTGAAAAATCTCTAATTCTTCCTCTATTTTTATCAAAATACAGATATTTGTATTTGTTTTTTAGACTTATTGAGAAAATATCATTCAAAATATTCTCAAATAACATTCTTAGCAAATTTGGTAAGAGTACATAGAATTTCTTATCATAAGCAATGCTATTTATTAGCCCCACGAATGATTCATAGTGAAGTAACCCAACTTTTTCAAAGTCCTGATCAATAAATTTTTTCTCAGGGATAATCAATTCCTCTTTATTAAATAGCTGATTATATTGGTTTACTTTGAAATCCACTATTTTTTCTGCTACTGGGATTAAGCTCGGGATTAAAGTTTTGTATATATATGAACCATGATCATAATGATTATAATTACCAGATTTCCAATTTTGTGGGAAAAAATCGTAATTTATTTTCTTAATATCTTCTAAAAAATCCAACATTTCTGGAATAAATAATGGATCGCTCAATCTTTCTTCCGTTAGAGAATGTTCTTTTAAAATTTCTTCTTTAGGTTTATTTAATTGATTCTGTGCTTTTCCATATCTTGTAACTGTTAGCATTTCAAGATATTCACGAATTTCCTTTTGCAACGGTTCCCAGTAATATTTGATTTCATCCTTCCATTGCTTTCTCAGATAATCAAGATCAACTTTTTCCATAATTATAGTTCTACCTATTTTTATATTTTAGTTAGATAAAGCCTAATTAAAGATTTTATTACTAATAATTCAAATTTTTCTAATCTTTAATTTTTTACCCCAACTTTCTTGATTAGTTCACTACCTGTTCACTAAACATAAAAATTATAAATCAATTAGATCTCTTTAAAATATATAATAGTGTTTTTAATAATAATATAGTATAGCTATATACCATTTCACTTTCCCATTCTTCTACATCCCGTTCGTTTCCGTGCCCTGAGTCTCTGGAATTGCGTATTGTTCCAACTAAATTAACACAAGATTGTAATAATTTATCAACTCCCAACTGCACAGTATCATCGCATTTAAATAATTTGTTACGCCTTCTCCTTATTTCTTCTACCAATGACCCGAGTGTTAGTTTTTCATATTTCTTTTTATTACCTAATATTATCTTATAGAAATATTCGATGGCTTTACAGCAATACAAAGCGACATCGTTCCACTTCTTCTTGATTTTATGGTCAAGGGCATCATCCATATTTTTCAATACTCTGGGAAATTTTTGAAGATAAGTATAAATTCGACTCTCTTCCACATCTTCCACTGAAGATCCGATTAGTCGAATTTTCCCGCCATTACATCCATACAATCCTTTTCCAAGTAACTGCAATAAATCATTAATGCTCTCATCAAAATCTTTTGAGGACATAAGATTTTGATATGTACTTTCTCTAATGTATAAATCTCGAAAACCAAATGCTTCTTTGAATTTTACACTAATATCATTTTCAGTACCATAATACCTATGTTCTCTCTTTAAGATTTCTTCGGTTCTTCGGTAGTCATCCACGCCAACTTTTTTCCATCCGCCGTCATCATCATAGTAACTCAATCTCTTATATATATCATCGATCCATACATTGAGTTCTTTAAATGCATTATTCATTTCTATATATTCCTTGGTTTCTGTATATCCTATTCCATCTATTAGAGATTTTAAATGAACAATAATTTTATTTTCAAATTGGTTGATATCGCCTGCATTAAGCCCTCTATATCGCATCATATCTTGCAAATAATAATAATCTAAAGAAGTAACAGAAAAACCTTTCTTCTTACAAGAAATAATTATTTGATAAAAGGGGAATTCTCGATCCTCTTTGTATTCATTATAAACCTTCATAAAATGAAAGGGAAAATGTCTAATCAAATTTTCTAGCTTGGTCATCCCTTCTTTCTCATTTTCAGTAGGATACCGTATTTTTTTTATTTCAACTCACCTCTATTTTATTACCCCATTTATGATATTTAATGACTTTACCTCATTTTATCTGTTCCTTTTCAGAAATAAATTTATCAACAATATTTTTCATAAAAATTTTATTAATATACTTGTCTAGCTTCGGGATTCCTGTCATTAATATAAAATTTGTCAAAACCACGTTTGCATCTTAAGGAAATTATAACAAACTGCTTCATTGGCATCCACCAACCTTTTCCAACATCTCGCGTATAAAATGACTCTGAATTAAAATTAGGAATTTTTTGAAGAATTCTACCATCTTGTATTAAGTTCTTCATCATTTTAACATGATATTTTTGATTGGGTGATCTCTTCGAAGGGTTATATCTTTTAAATGTCTCTAGTGTCATTTTCTAAATCTCCAACTATTTTTATCTAAAAGAATCTATGCTTTTAATTTAAAAAAAGGACCGCGTTGATTTATTAGAAATTCTTAATCTTTAGCCTTCTTAACTCTAAAACGACAACTATTATTAAACCATAGTTATTAAACCATTAATAAACCATATGGCATGAAAGAATCAAAACATCGAATCTTATATGTTTTTGGTCCAGTTTTTCTTGCAAAATTTTTTAAATAAAACTTTACTTCGCTCTGCTGAAGTGTCGCATGTTTACTTGTCTTTTAAGTAAGAAAGGATTCTCAAGGCCCAAATGCCTTGAGATCCCACGACAATTATAAGAGTGTCTTTGTACATTTTTATAAATCGTTTTCTAGCGCGCGTAGTGGTTTTCTTTTTTTTCCACATAAAACTGGTAAATGTAATTAGATAGTAAGATTCCGAACAATTTAGGGTAATGCCCTTTGAAGTCCACGATATAATTAATTTAATATTATAATATTTCTCAGAAATGACAATGATTCTGAATTAACAACAAATTTTTATCACTTTAAAGAGCAGGACATAGGAATTTATTTTAAATTTCGTGAAAAATAAGGTAAATGAAAAGAAAAATTATTATATTTAGACATTTATAATGTATTTAATGGTAACCCAAGGAAAAAAGATTCTAGTATTTGTCAGAAGAATGAAGAGGTTTTCTTCAAATTTGGAAGAGATACCATAAGTGGCATTATACCATGGGACATAAGTGACATGATACCAAGGGACATAGAAAATAAAATAAGAAAGACAATTTTAAAATTAAGGTTAAAATATTCTCGTTTACAAATTTCCGAAATTGCTGAAAAATGTGGAGAACCAAAAGATTGTATTATTGTTGTGGCTAGAGATATGATTAAAAATAATGAAATTCACGCTGAATATTTCAAATCCACAAGATCTCTTGTTTTTTTTCAACAAGACAATATCAATCTGTTAATGAAAAAATTTGAAGAGTGGGAAAAAAAGAGTAAAGAAAAAAGAAATTAAAATATTGCAGATAGAATTACCAATTAATACTAATTTTAGTTTTGTACTTAATGAATAGAATTCTCAATATAAAGAACGGAAAAATAGTTATAGATACTGGAGATGATTAATAATAAAGAATTATACGCATAATAATTTTCGATTACCAAAGCAGTTGAGTATAACCAACAAGCGAGTTATCATTGAATCGTCAAATTATTACAACCATATACGGAATGGGAATATAATTTAAATGGATAGAAGTAAGATTCAATAAGCTTTTATGAATTAGGGAAAAAAAAATGGGAAATCTAATTAAAAAAATTAAAAAAAGAGAGAGAATTAAGAAAATAATTGTGTGTGGAGATAGTGGAGTAGGAAAAACAACACTAAATCATAGATATGTTGAAGGCAAATTTAGTGCTGATACAAAGATGACAATAGGAGTTGAATTCTTTTCTAAAGAAGTAGAAATAAAAGGAAGAACACTAAAATTATCTATATGGGATTTAATGGGACTTGAAAGGTGTAGATTTTTATGTAGTGACTTTTGTAAGGGCGCTGATGGAGCTCTTTTAATGTTTGATTTAACTCGACCTACGACTTTGGAGAGTATAGAAGAATGGGTTAATATTTGCAGAAAAGAAGATCCAAATCTCCCAATTCTTTTTGTTGGATCAAAACTTGATTTAAAAGAAGATATAATGGTGGATGACGGTTATGCTTTACCCTACAAAGAACGATCTGATCTATTTGATTATATAAAGACTTCTTCAAAAACTGGAAAAAATGTTGAAAAAACTTTTGAAATACTCATTAATTTCATATTAAATAGGAAAAAGTATGAACGAGAGAGGAAGGCTATAGAAATTAAACTTAAAAAAAGATTAATTACAATTGAGCAATTAATCCAAGAAAAAAGATTTTCAGAAGCAACAATGGAATTCATAGACATTAGAAGTACTGCAAAAAAATATAATGTTTGCGAGATCTTTGAATGGAATTTTTTCCCTATGATTGATTATTTGATTATTGAAAAAAAGTTTTCAGTAGCAGAATCAGAGTTAGAGGATATTATCGAATGGGCTAAACAAAAATTAGATATATGCAAAAAATTAAAGAAAGAAGAAGTAAAAAGAAATAAAATTGAGACAATTAAAAGGACGGTGTTAGATTATGGCATTAAGATTTCAAGATTACAAATAGAGGAAATTAGCGAAAAAACTGGAATTAAAGATGAATATTTAATTACAGATGTAATTATGGATATGATTGGGAATAAAGAGATATACGCTGAATATTTCAGATCAACCAAATCACTTGTATTTGATCAGAAAACTAATATTAACGAAATTGATAGTTTAGTGGAGAAATTTAAAGAATGGGAAAAAGAAAGTAAGGTGAAAAGAAATAAAGATTAGAAAAAATTAGTCGAAATAGTTCGACTAACAATATAGACATATAAGACGAAATAAGTTACACTAAAAAAGATAAAAATACATATTCCAAGACAAAATAAGGTGAAGGTGATATAAAATGTTAGGGGGTTGTACTTTTACTTTTATCATTATTAATATCCAGAGAAAAACATTAACAAAAAAATTAAAAGATGGAGAATTTCGCCTTTTTGAAGGTTTATTAAAAAAAGAAGATAATCTCTAATAATATCTTGTACAATCTGCCATTCTGAATCATTGCCTACTTCATTTACATAAGTTTCATGCCCATATCTTATATAATATTGTAATTTTTCATGGAAAGTTGTTTTTTCAAGCGTCGTAATTCTTCTTCGACCAGTAATTTGAAAAAATGAAAAATTTTCTTTTAAATAGATTTAACTAAAAATAATAGTTAGATGTAAAATGGATGCAGATATCATAATTAAACTAACATCTGACGAAATAAGAAAATGTTATCGATGTAATGAGATTTTGTTTTTTGAAGATCTTGTTAAGAGAAATCCAAAAGTAACTAAGAAAGATCTGTTCTGGGAGTGGAGAGACACCTATAACGCGTTTTATTGCAATAAGTGTTATCATAAGCATGTCTATAGAAGAAATCGTTTTATGCGATTGGGCAAGTATTTATTGGGCGGATCTCTTATAACTAATATTTTATCCATTTTATTCTTGCTATTTTATAATTACTACTATGCTCCGGAGTATTACCAGATATTTTTAGAGGATTTATGGATGTATCTTCGAATTCTTCTATTTGTGGTCTTACCTTTCTTTATAGTTCTTTTTCTCTTAAAGGTGATTTACATACGTTTCATTAAACGCTACGACGAAAATGAGCCATATGTTCATTATTATTAATAATTTTGTTAAAGAAAATTTTTATAATAGATTTTTATCAAGATATTCCAAAAAGTTAGGAAATATAAGTATAATTTAAATTAAAATTAGGTTTAAGTGAGAAATGACCAATAATCCCAAAAATGAAAAGAAATATAAGAGCGTGAAAGTTCCAGAGAAATTAATCGATCAAGCAATGCAAAATAAACCAAAGATAAAGTACAGAAAATATTTGGACTGAACCCCTTGTGATTTTGTTAACAATATATTTTATAAAGCTTTTTTTGAGAGTATTAATAAAATAATAATAAAAATCAATTCACTAAAACTTTTTTATGACTGGCACAATTAAGGACACGCTAAAGAAGTGGAAATTGTTAAAAACAAAAGAAGAATACGAGTTTTTTCACAAGATTAGACCTATGACGATTCTTCAGAAAACTGCTCTACTCGGTCCCAATAAAATTATTGGGAAAGACAAATCATAAAAAATATATACTGAGGAATTCCAATTTTTAACTAAATTAACAAGAAATTCAATTCAAATCAAGCTAGTGAGTGTTATGTTTAAAAATGAAGAGAAATTATGGCAATTTTTAAATAATTTTGAAATTTCGCAATTGGAATATAAAATATCAAAGAAGAATAAAACTATTGAAGAAGCATTATTTAAAACGAAAAATAATATCGTTTTTGAAAAACCAATGATAATTAATAAAGGTGATATAAATCGAGTTTTTAAGAGTACAAAAAGTAATCTTCTTATTTTAAGTAAAAATTTTAAACCCTTTGTTGAGGGTGTTAACGAAGTAATGGTTATTTATTCTGAAATTGTTAAACTTAGAGATTCAAATGATTTTTTTAATCCTAAAACTATTTTTATTTTCAATCAAATTCAAGTAAGACTTATTAATGCTTTAGAAGTCTATTTTAGAGAATTATTTAAAGATGTAGCCAGTATGCGAAGGCTTTCTGAGCTCAATCTTAAAGGGGTTAAAAAGTTTCTTAAAGTCTTTCATTTAACCGAAAGATTTGAAGAAATGTATAGAAGTCATGGAAATTTTGATTTCCTTTTATCAGACATCTTACCAGAAAGATTAGATTTTCAAAAAAAAGATAATGTAAGAATAGCTTATTCCTTAATAAGATTTAATGTTGTTGATATAATGGATGGATTATGGAACAGAATTTATTCAAAAACGGATGGATACATAAACAAAAGACATATCGTTGTTCATAGTAATAAAAAACCTACAAACATTACTAACATTCAAGATTTTGATTTAAATAAGGAAATTGAATATCTTGAGAAAGAAATAATTGATATTGTTCAATTAGTTTTCTATATTGAAACTCAGAGATTATTTTATTATCATGATAAATGGGAAATAGGAATTATTGAGAAATTTCCTATGAATAAAATTGAAACCAATATAAAAAATAAAATTATTGAAATTAACACAGAGGTTTTAAACTGGTACGCTCAAGATTTTCAAAGAAAAGGTCAAATTAAGATATCCAACCAATTTAAACATATGCTAAGAAAATATCAAAAAAATAAAACAAAACATTAATGAGAAGATTATTAATTATTTTATAATTTGTAATAGAGTCCTTAATAATAAGATTGTATAACTGTATACCATTTCACCTTCCCATTTTTCAACATCCCGATCATTTCCGTGACCTGAGTCTCTGGAATTTCGTATTGTTCCAACTAAATTAACACTAGATTGTAATAATTTGTCAACTCCCAGCCATACGGTATTATCGCATTTAAACAATTTACTATGCCTTTTCCTTATTTCTTCTACCAATATACCGATTGCTAATTTTTTAAATTTATTTTTATTGCCTAGAAATATTTTCAATAAATACTCAATGGCTTTACAACAATATAAGGTGACATCGTTCCATTTCTTCTTGATTTTATGATCCAAGGCATCATTCATATTTTTCAATACTCTGGGATATTTTTGAAGGGAAGAATAGATTCGACTTTCTTCAATATCTTCTACCGAAGATCCAATTAACCGAACCTTTCCACCATTGCATTTATATGATCCCTTTCCGAGTAACAGTAAAATATCAGTAATAAACTCATCAAATTCTTCTGAAGTAGTAAGATTCTGGTATGTCTCTTCCCTTATATATAAATCTCGAAAACCAAATATTTGTTTGAATTTTACACTTATATCATTTTCCGTCCCAAAATATCTATGTTCCCTACTTAGTATCTCTTCGATTCTTCGATAGTCATCAACACCAACATTTTTCCACCCACCATCATTATCATAGTAACTCAATTTTTTATACATTTCATCAATCCACACATTAAGTTCTTTAAATGAATTATTCATTTCTATGTATTCTTTGGTTTCTGTATATCCTATTCCGTCTATCAATGAATTTAAATGATTAATAATTAAATTTTCAAATCGGTTGATATCATTTGTATTTAGTCCTCTATATCGCATCATATCTTGCAAATAATGAACTGAAGAAGGAACAGAAAAACCCTTCATCTTACAAGAAATAATTATTTGATGCATAGGGAATTCCCGATCTTGTTTATATTCGTTGTAAACCTTCATAAAATGGAAAGGATAATGTCTAACTATGTTCTCTAACTTGGTCTTTCCTTCTTTTTCATTTTCAATAGGATATCGTATTTTTTTCATTTAGAATCCACTTCTATATTGTTTTAATAGATCTTGTGTTTATAAATTTACATACTCTTAGGATATAGTAAAAAATTAAAAATATTGCGAGATATAACAGAAAAAAATTCAAAAAGTTGCAATTTAGAGTTCACTTAACAGTTCCAATAAAAAGTTGTATTTATAAAATATTAGAATTTCAAAATTATGGATGATAGATTGTAAAAGTCTTAAATAAGATCCCTTAATTTAACGAAAATATTTGTTGTTTAATTTAAATAATTAGAAAGCTACAAATAATATAGAGATATAAGACAAAAAGTTGTTTATCAAACAGATGGTGATGTTCGATGGGTGATCGAGGAGGTGTTTTTATAGGGACCGAAGATTGTTGGGTATTTCTCTATACACATTATGGAAGAGTAAAGTTAATTTCGAATATTAAGAATGGATTAAAAAGATTATATGGAGAATATGGAGATTCTCACTTTTACTCTGGCGAAAAGCAAGCAGCTTATATTTTTTCTGAAATGATAAAAGAAGGAGTTTCTGGTTGTAATATTAGTAGCTATGGAAATTATAAAATTAATGAAATTGAAGAAAGAGCGGCAGAAAGACATTGGGACATTGGGACATTAATAATCATATACAGAAAAGAAATAAAAGTATTCGATTATGCTACTGAAAAAATGATTGAAACCAAAATAAAAGATTTCTTAGCGGGTATTTACGAAGCTAAGAAATTTGAGGATTGTGCTATTTTTAAACAATATTATAAACAGCAAGAAGAATGGAGAGAAAGAGAAGAGAGACAAGAACAAATTAATAAAAATTTAGAAAAAAAAATAGACATGAATATACAGAATTCAATTATTAAAGCCAAGGAACTTCTGAATAAAAGTAAATCTATTATAAACATACTTGTAGCTGGAGATAGTGCCATTGGAAAAACAATGTTAATTACTAAATATCTTTATGATATATTTTATAGAGGAACCATAACCAATTGTGTAGATTTCTTTTTAAAAGAAATTAATACTAAGGGAAAGGAGTATATTTTATTTATCTGGGATCAACTGGGGTGGGAACGAGCACGGATTCTACATAAGTACTTTGCCCAGAAAATAGACGGTGCCATATTTGCGTTTGATTTAATTAGATACCAGACCTTAAAGAATACAGAAGAATGGATGAATATTTTGCGTGAATCTAATCCAGATATCCCAATCATATTTATAGGTATGAAATCTGATTTAATAGAGGATATCATAGTAAATGATGATCATGCACTTCAGTTTAAAGATAAATTTAATTTATTGGATTTTTTAAAAGTCTCTGCGAAGACAGGAGAAAATGTGGAAGATGCATTTGACTTACTTATAGATAAAATAAGGCAAGAAAAGAATAAAGAAGATATTGATATCAAGTTAATTGAAAATAAGTTTAAGCTTATTCAATTCTTACATTCATATAAAATTCAAGGCAAAGAGGAATTACAGACCTATTTCGGAGAGTATTATAAGGATGAATTATTAGAGGAAGATTGGAAAGCGTATCAACTATTACTTAATCCAGAATTTAAGCAAAAGGTTCAAAAATTTATTGAAAATGAAGATTAATAAAGAATTTATTATCTCTTATTTCCTTTTTTTTTAATTAAATTAATTAACATGTATATGAGAATGAATTATCAACTCTCTCTCTGATTAGAACTCAAATCTATATGAATCTTCTTCTTCGAGAAGATTCTTCAGCCTCTTCAAAATCCTCTGTCCTTGTTTCTGACAAATCCAGTCGATACAGTTGGCACCGGACAAATCCAGTCGATACCATTCCGCAAATTAAACAGCTTTTTTTTTTTTTTTCTTTTAGTATTTAAGTATTTATTTTTTTTTATTAAATTTTTGATGGTCGGTTAACCGACATTATTCTGTATTTATCCAATCACCCCCCACGATTTTCTCTCCAATGAAAGAAATAGTTGTTTCAAATAATCTTGATTTTGGACCAATGTCCATGCCTTTAGTTTTTCCCTTTTTTTTGAGTTGGTTTTAATTAACTTTCTATTCATTTTCCACGAATTATAAAGGAGCATCCGGACCAACATGTCTAAATATCTCACATTATCGTGATTTGACTTCCATCGACGGTTAATTCGATTTAAGTCGGAGAAACCCGTTTCGATCAGCCATCTTCGTTTATAAAATAAAGAAGTGCGGGATGCCCAAGAACTGTTCTTTCCTTTGGGCTTCTCGGTAGTCATTATGGTGAATGTCCTGCTCCGAGCATCCTTTAATGAAATTAAACCCTTCTGAAAGGCCCTCTTGACGCCTTGAAGGGAAAAACCCCGTTTTGGCTTTATTATCAGGTAAACTTGCTGGAAAAATCGGCATTTAGCCTCGAGAGCGCTGGAAAATGTGTATTTCCTCACCCGACCTCCCTTCCCACTCAAGTAGTTTTCGATAAATCTCTTGATTGTTTTGTATGCTTTAGCAGGTATTAAAACATTTCCTCCCATTCCTTTTATTTCGTCTAAAAGTTCTGCTCGATAGAATTCCCTATCCATCAACACATAATTCAACTGAAATCCTAATTCAAGCAAATGATCGAGAAATTTAATGATGATTGGAATCTTAGATCGCCCCTTTGCCACATGCTCCAATCCGGCGTAAAGATGAATCTCACGAGATAAAATCGAAAAGGCTAAATAATGGCGCATTTTTGTTATTCCCTTTTGCCGATTTATGCCTTTAATCATTTTATCATTTCTTTTTCCATAATAAGGATGTTCTGTAAAGTCAATTAAAATATTCACCTTCCTTGAAATGAGATCTTGATCTAATGCTTCCTTTAATTGATGATCTAAGCATTCTCGTAAAATATTGCGTGCCTTAATAAGCCCAATTTTGCGTAAATATTTATTAACCTCGGTTTGATGAGGTATTAATCGTTTTTTCCTCCCATCCGCAAAGATTTTCCTTCTTCCTTTCCTTTTGCTTAAAATGTGCTCGTTGAGCATTTCGCTGGTGTCATGAATGGATCTACCAACTATTTCAGAATAAAAAAACACCTTTAAGAAATCAATATCATCATATCTCGAATTTTTAGCTCTTTTGAACTTCCACATGCGAGATGTAGTTGCATCACAAAACTTTTTAAAAAACGACAACATATAATGATTAGAGAGAAGTGATTTAATTCCCAAATTCAGAAGTGAATTAGGAAATATTTCTTGTGTTGGCATACATAAATATTATCACTTCTTTCTAATAAACTTTATGGTAATTAGTTTATAAATCTAAAAACTTGAATATAATATTATAAAATAAAAAATAGGATGTAAATTTTAGTGCAAAAAGATACAGCTCAATAGGATTTAGATTTTAACTTCCTTTGAAACTGTCTTTATCTTATTTCTATCTGGTAGTATTACACCGATGGAATTTTAAAAGAAGATTTGCGAAAAGGTTTAGAAGCAATAAAAATTAGAAATAAGATCATTCACGAGGATTTCTCTCTAAATGATTCTGAAGATATTTCAAAATATGAAGATCAGTATAATAAACTAAAAAAAATTATTCTATTACTAATTGAAACTCAACCAAAATTTCCAATTTATGATACATCTTATCAGCACGATAAGTAAATGATATTCCAAAAAAAAAATATTGTGATTATATTTCGATTGCTCCACTATTTATCTTTTTATATTAGCAAATTAATGATATTTAAAAAATGAATGACCTAATGTAATAATTAGTATTGTCTCCCTATTTCTTAATTAGGAGTTATAGGATTTAATATATTTATAACAAAATTGAATAAACTGAATAAAGAACTCTTCATTTAGACTTTTTCCTTTTATAAGATTACAAATTTCTATTAAACTGTCTAAATTCTTTAAATATGGGTAATTCAAATATTTTTCGTCTCCTGAACAGAAAGTATATAAAACGATATTCAAACAAATAGAAAATAATTCCTGACCTTTACATTCCTTATTAATAATGGGTTCTAAACCATTATTATGTAGATTTTCCATTAATTCCTCGATTTTAATATATTCTCTAATTCTAGGATATGTAGATATTTTAATGATTGTCATAACAATGTTTCTAATACCTTGGGACTGAAGGTTAAAATTAAAAGGATTGATGACTTCAAACACTTCCTTTTCTGAATTAAAATTTACTAAAGTTTCTATGTCCCTTATTTCAAGCGTATTACCTATTTCAATATTTATTAGGTAATGAATTAATCTCATTAATTTTACATAAAACATCGGAAATTTCTGAAGTAAATTTCTTAGTTCGATCCACATTGAGAAATGTTCTGCAAAGAGTTTTTTAGAGTTAGTTATAATGAGGATGCCCGAATCGTCAATAAAGGGAAATTTACAGATATATCCTTCATTTAAGGAAAATTCGAATTTCTGCGGGATGAATTGATTCTCGCTAATATATTGATCATAAGCAAGCCTTATTCTTTCATTATTTTGAGCGACTTGAAAATTCCTTTGGAAAATTATCTTTTCAAATTTCTTCGCATCAAAAATCCTCTCAATAGGGATGACGATTATGGGGAACTCCGAAAAATTGTAGGATTTTTGGATGATATTTTCAATAATTTCACGATACTCATCTGAAATGGAGAAGTATTCCACATAATATGCATTTTCTTTAAAGTCTTCAGGGAGATATTCCACAGAATATAAAATTTCTTTATATTTGCCTAAGTATGCTTCAGATAGTTTAGCATCCCCCATATTACTATAAATATCAGAAATCTTCTTATACATTTCAGAACATATTTCTGTTTTTCCAAGTTTTTCGGCGATATATATAACATTTTTATAGAACTTCATTCCTCTTTCCAGATCACTTTCCTTTACTGCTTTTTTACCTTCTTCAAGATCATAATCAATTATTTTATCTAAAATAATTTTTATTAATTTTGACAAAGCTAAGAAGAAGTGGGTCAATTGTAATATTATACTAATAGCCTCAAAGCGAAATAAATCTCTTCCTTCATTTGAACTTCTATGGATGAGGTCATACCACCGTTTCTGATTATTTTTTTCTTCGGCGTGAGCATAATGACCGTAAATAAAGCAATTTTTAATATCATTGTTGGATTGGAATTCTAATTGCTCTGAACCCCACTGAAATTTTAATTTCATTCCTGGTGGTGAGTTTAAAAAAGAATTTATTGCTTCTCTAATTTGTTTGAATCCAGTTGTTTGTTCAGAAAAATCGTTCTCAAGTTCGGGAATTATATTTTTTGCTAAATATCTTATCGAACATCTTTCATTTTTCTGAATAAAAAATCTAAAAGGTAAAATATAAGCTTTAATAACCTCTTCCAAAGGTTCTGTAAAGGAATGTGTCCCAACACCTCCATCTGGTATCTTTTTCCAAGATAGTGTAAATTTTATACCTTTCACATCATTAAAATAGAATTGTAAAAATTTCGAACTTTCTAGTTCCTTTACTTTTTCTTCATACAATGTCAGGGCATCAATAATTTCTTTGTTTATTTGAATTTTCTTTCACTCTTATGCTTAAAAATAATTTTTATTATATCATTTATTTTTTTGTCGGATGTGGCGGATTATTAGCCATTGTATTTCTTCCTTTGTAAATCTTTTATCCATGAAAAATTTCAACCCGCTCCTATATAAATAATGTTTTTTCCATGTAATTTATGAATTTCTTTAAATAGATCAATTAAAGTGTTAAAAACGGGATGAATGATATTTTTCTGAGAGATAATCAGAGTTTTGACATCTTTAAAGAATATACCTCTTTTATTTAGCTTTTCTAAGAGAAGAGGTTCTCTGACGATAGTGGATTCTCTTTCTAATTTCTTCTTAAGGTTAAAACCCCACCGGATTATTATATAAGGTAAATCCCTAATATCCCAAAACAAATCATCTTTTACTTCTATCAAAAACAAAGTATCTTTTACAACTAAAACTAAATCAAAATCAATGAAATCTAACTTATTGAGATACTTTGACGGAACAACTATTTCAAAGAAATTATACTTAAAGAATTTTAATGAATCTTTTAAACCTCTATAAGCATAATTCTTGTGTAGAGTATTCTTTTTACTTTCATTAGTTATTATAAGTTTACAAGGTCCAAAAAATTTAGATTTTGGATAATCTGATTTAATAAATTCTTCAATTTTCTTAAAATAATAGTTTTCAGTTTCAATACCTCTTTTTTTTCCAATTCTTTTCTTTCTTAAGAGCCACGTAAGTCTTGAAACTAAACTATCAAATAACCACAAGGTTGAAAAATTAGCAATCCCATAACAATCTTTGATAATTGGCTTATTAAATAAATCCAATGAAAACCTAAATAAGTTCTTAATATTTAATGGCTCTGCTAAGGAAATTTCTTGATTCATAGGAAAATAAGTAAAATTATTAAGTAATTCCTCAGAAATATCATTCAAAATTATTTTCCCCTCCAGAATACCATGAATAATCTTCACACGTTCCGAGGGGTCTTGTTTGAAATTACCTAATAAAAAATAAAACAAGTCACAGATTTTTTCCAATGTTCTATCATTGATGTCTTTTGATAAAGATAAATAGATTTTTTTAAGAAATTCTACGAGATGAACTAATAATTTAGAAAAATCAGGTTTATTTATATAATCAGAAGCCCCTGGAGTATAGAAAATCATTTTCTTTTCATGAATTTTACCAGATTTATCTTTTTCTGATATGGGAACATGGTCTATTTTATCTTCAGTGAATAAAGTTTTTGAAAATTCAATTCTTAAATTATCTTTAAATTCATAATATTGTTGATTGAAATATGTTGGAATAGGAAGTAAAATATTTTGACTTAAACAAGCAAAAATTGGCTTAGTTTTTAAATTAACACCAATAGCATCAATAAAAAATTCTTTTATTTCAAGAGAAGCATTATTTGTTAACTTATCAATATATTTGAGTATGGTAGTGTTATTTATTCCATACATATGAAAAAAAGGTTCATGATACAAATTTGGAGGTATAGATGGTAATTGTCTGTATTCTGAAAATTCAAGTCTATCGTATATTATTCGGAGAAGCAATGATACTATTCTGATGTATAAAGGGACGTGGATATCAATGAATCTTGTGATGGACCATAACATTCTGAATTCGGGATTACTATAATCATCATTTACAAACGATTCATATATATTTGACCAATAGTGAGATTTAAGAATATAATAACAATGCCATAGAGGATCGATAAAGTTAGCAGGATTATATTTTAGAATTGGAGCATTTTTTAATCCTTTTTTTAATATATCATCTAATACCAGATTAAGAAAAGGCCAAATCCAGGGCTTTCTTGGAGATCTACGTAACTCTATAATTATTTGATCTAAATCAAATTGATCATTTGTCATACTATACAATCCCTTGGTTTTTAACTTTTAAAAATAATGGAATTTTAACTATTTATTTTTAACTATTGTATTGTGTGTTACAAGATGAAAATATAATCGAAAAATTTTTATCATTAATATATAGACTGTTATTACACAATTTTAATATTATTCTCATCATTTTTTATTGATATTAAATCAGAAATAGAAATAGGATCGTCAGGTTTAAATGAAAGCTATTTGCCAAAAACTTAAAACAAAATAATCGATAAGTGATAATAATGCCCATGAGTAGTATAAATTTTATTTTCCAATGCATTCTCAATGAATTTAATTCTGCAATTTCTGCATTATTATTGTCCACTTTTTCTTTATAATCTAAGTGTAGACTTTCTTCTATTCTATTCTTAATTAAAGATTCTAGATACTCTTGATTAATCTCATTGAACTTATCAGGTGTTATTGTCATTTTTACTAGTATTTAACGATTATTTATTTATTTAATAAATAAAAAAATTAATAATTTGGAAATGTGTAAAATCTTGTTTTTGATTTATAACTAAGTTATGTATGTAGCTAATATAAAAATTTTTTTGAAAACGTTTAAATTAATAAGGGTTGGTGTCATAGGCTCATCGGATTCAACATTAGAATTAGAGTCTCTAATTTTAAAGATGAAGAATCCCATACCTCATAAAAGATCTCTTAAATGGCCCTTTCCTGGGCTTGGTAAGGATAGTCCCTTAAAAGTAGATATTGATATAATACGGAAAGGTAAAAAAAGATGCCCCGTATTTCCGACCGAGAAAGCAGTTGGCACCGGACAAATCCAGTCTCCTTGGATCCGCGTTAATTTCCAAAATAATTCCCAATTATAGAAATATTATGGTCATAACTCGCAACGATAAAAAAATAATTGGAGAAATAAAGCAAAAGATAAACAATTATTGCATGTGCCCTTATTGTAAAGAGAAAATCGAAGTAGGTATCGAGTTAGATACGCTAAAACAATTAAACTCAAGCAAAAGATTTCCTTATCCTCACATTCATCTACATGGATTGCCACTACACGCTTTGTTATGTTACATCGATAAGGATTTAAATGTGCGGAGCGCCAGCGTGGTAATCAGAAGTATATAAAGGAAAAATCGATTTTTCGGTTTTTGTAGAAAAAAAGAATAAAATTAATTAATATCGGACATTTTTTTAATACTTTTTATTTAAATAAATACTTGCTTGAATAAAAATTGAAAAAGCATCCAATACCATCTCAACAAAAATATTTGAATATTGCCTCGGGGCAATAATTATAATTATTCTTCTCCTAATCTACGGATTTTCTCAATAAAATCTTTTAAATCTTTCTTAAGAGTATCTCTTTTTTCAATTAAATTAATCCTCTTACGTTCTCCAACATAATCTTCTTCATAAGAAATATATGCATTACCCACATCTAATCCCAATTTCTTCTTTAAGTCCACAAATAAACTTCTTTCACATATCTGTTTATTCTTATTCGTTATTTCTTCTTGGTTTTTGAACATCCCTGCAACAACACCAGAAGAATCCCAATCATCATCCCAACACCCTAAATAATCTGTTATCTCTTCTATTTTATTCTTAATTTTATCTTCATCTTTAGCTAAAAAATTACCATTCTCATAAATATTTTTTAATCTACTTAATTTTGTCTCTAATCTACTTTTCAATTCATTTATTTCCTTTTGAGTAGGTAATCTTTCTATTTCTATTTCTTCAGCAGAAAGTCCAAATAATGGAATCAGTTCATCCATAAAATTATAAATATAATCTTGATTATATGGATGACCACCATTAAAATCATAATCAATATTTAATTCTAAAAGTATTTTGTAGAGTAAATCCACTTTCTTTTCAATTCTTTTTATATTTTCTTCACTCATTTTTTAAACCTTTTTTATTAAATCTTATTTCTATTGGTGCTCTGGAAATCAGGCACACTAACAATAAAAAATTATTAATGTTTAATATCCTTTGGTTTTGTTAGTTTAATGAATTCTTCTGGATGAATAATAATAGTAGTATTGCCTTTTTTTATTCTTATTGTTTTTGATGTCTTTTCTTTAAATGTATTCAAAGCTTTCTTATGTTTCTTTTTTAATTCTTCATTATTACTCTTTTCTACATCTAATTCTTCTCCTTCTTTAAGCCAGTATATTAATTCCTCTTCTGTAAAAAAGTCTGGGGTTAAGCCATACCCACATCTAGAACACGCTATTTGATATATACTTACAAGTACTGGAACTCTTGTTTTTTTACAATATTTACAGTATATTTTATTACAAAATTTTGTTGCGTCTCTAATCAAATAATAGTTTATTTCTTTTGTCCCATCTGGATGATGCAAACTCTCTCTTTGTATATATGATGTCCCCTTATATTCTACATGTGTCTTTAATTCATACCACTGATCATCATATTGATTATCTTCGATTTTATCTAAATTTATCTTTAATTTTCTCCACATATTTCCAATCATTATAGTATTTTTTTTAAAAAATATTGAAGGATCTAATTTCTAAATATTGAACCGCAATATTTACATTTAATTGATTCTCCATCGAGAAATTTTTGAACTAAGTCTGCTGAAACTTGTGTTGCACAATATGGACATTTGTGCGATAAGACAGAAATATTAATGTCGTAAAATTCGTCTTGTGAGGTTATGATATTATGTTCCAATAGCTGACTCCTAATATCGTTTCCGATTTCTGCTAAGTACGCCGTAATCTGATCTTCTATTTATTCGTTATATAAAAAAGAAAAGACAAATAGAAAAAGGAATAAAAAAGGGGAGATCAAAAATTAAAACTAAATGGAATGATATTCCTATTTCAAGTGATTTCAAATATTATGATGGAAAATATAAAAATCGATATATTACTGATGAAAGGTCTGTAATTAAAGAAATAAAAAAATTACAAAAAATTCTAAATCCAAATCACAATTTTTTTAATGTATACAGTTCTTTACTGTCATCGTCTGGAGTATAGTTAATCCATATCACATTTTTAAGGTTTTTTAAAACCATTAAAGTGGGAACTACATCAAAATCGTCGCACCCAGAATACCCCATAATTACCAGAGATCGACTTTTTGAAATGTTATCGAACAAGGGGCGCTTGAAGGGTTCAACTTGGAACACATTTAACCCTTCCTTGTTCGAACCGAACGCTTGAAGGGTAGCAACGAGCGAATCTTTTGTGTCCTCGTCCGTAATCGCGTTTTTGGTGGAGCCGTGAATTTTGTACACCATTTTTTTCCCTTTTTCGAACCAATCGCTTGGATTTTTGTACTTCTGGAAATCCTCCTTAGTGATAACGGGAACGACATCGTTTTTAGAAACTCCCGATTGAACGAGCGCATATTCGATTAAAAAATCAAAGTTCGTGGTCATAACAAAATGCCCCTTTTTAATCATTTCTGCCAAGAAAAAATGTTGAACATTCGGTTTGTCCGATTCCCCGTAATAGTCGATGACTTTAAGCTCGTGATCTAAGCGGTCTCGAAAGATTTCCACTAATCCTTCGAAGCGTAGCTGTTCTAAGTCCAAGAGCTTTTTGATTTATAATGTGCCCCTTCATTTCTTTCTGAATGTTAACCTCAAGTCGGAAATAGAATTTTTTCCTCTATCTAAGGGCTTAAGGGTGATAGCTAGGGTTTATTCAGTATGTATATTTTTTTAACTTTCTTTCTTAAATTTTGTATCGCAATGCTTGCATTCGTACATTTCCTTGTCCTCTGAAGTTTCAAGAGAACCTCCACATTCAGGACAAACTAACGCTATTAATTTTCCATAAAAACTGTCTAGATCTTTTTCCTTACCTCTTGTTTCAAAAAATGGCACAATATTTCCAGTTTGGTTCAAAATAAATTTTATAATTGGCGTAGTAATCTTATCAATCGCCTTTTGCTTGAGTTCTTCGATTTCACTTTTGAATTTATTGATATCTATGATCTTAAAATATAAAGGATTAGATGTATTGAATTGTGTCGTAATTTTTTTTCTGTTTAGTGTATTAACGAGTTTCTCGCATTCCCGTTCGTGAATTCCTAAATTTTCTCGATCTGAAGGATTCTTAATGCTACTTGTTAGTCTATTGTAAAATTGAACCCTTTCATTTAAACTATCGATAATATCCTTATAGATCCTGGTAAAATCTTTCACATTTTTCGATAATAATCCAACTATTTCCTTATATTTTATAAATTTCTTTTTCGTGTAGGATCGTCTATTACTTTGAAAATGTGTTATTTTTACATATAAATTACACCTTTCGAGAATATCACTAATCTTATAAACTGAGTCATTAAAAACCAATCTAATTTGTTCGCCTATTGTGGAATTGGAAAGAAGTATTTCATACACATTACTTATCTTATACTCCTCGAAATGTAAAATTAAATCAGTGTTTATCAAAGCCAATATACGTTGGTTTATTTTATCGAAGTCTCTCTTGAATTGTTGAATTATTTCATCATCTTTTTCCTTTAGAATTATCTCATTAAATAATTTTATTCCTTGTTCATCAAGAAGGTAAATTAGATAATTTTTATTTGAAGAAGATTTTTCGACAATTAAACCTTGTTTCAAGTAATTTAATAGAGAGTCATCTATTGGAACATCTTCTCTTAAAACGCCTCCATTACTTCTCCAAGCGAGGTCTTCAGCAATACCGATAAAATATATGATTTCCAATACTCTATTAACATCATGTTGACTAAACTCAAATTCTTTTATCATTTCTTCCCTTAATTTCTCAATCATTTTAAGACACCATACTTCTTTGTCCTAATTAATATAGTTATAAGTTAAAAATTAAAGCATGTATGCTAAGGAACATGTGTTTGTACTACTTATAAAAATAATTTTATTATTTTCTTATTCTGTATAAGTTAATAGTGATAAAAATAAAGGATTTAATCGTTTAAATTTTATCTTCATTATTTTAAGGACAGTAATAATATCTATTAAAATAAATAAGAGGTTCACTCTACATATTCAAGAAGCAATTTTACTAAAAAAATTCAACTATTTTTGATAAAGAAAGCTAATCTCAAAAGGTTTTTAATAATTTAGATGTATATGAAGTATATGACTGAAGATAATTTAGCTCAATTTATTTTACCATCATTGTCCGTTTTAGAAGATGATTTTAATGTCTTAGTTAGTAATAAGATTAAAGTGATGAGTGATTTCACCTTTTTAAGGGAGGAAAATGAGTATAAACTGGAGATAAGTTTTGCTGAGACGGATATTTGTATTTATCGAGAAATTCCTTTCAATAAATCTAACCCGACAATATTAAAACATTTTAAATTTTATCGTGATTCGCAAACAGATATTAATGTTATCAATGTTCCATTTATAGTTATTGAATTAAAGAGAGGGAAGTTTACGGTTGATTCAATTAGGGCTCGTAATGAAGTAGCAAGGAAAATTAAAAGAATATTTCCGTTTTGTTCTTATATTTTACTTGGTGATCAAACAACAAAGAAGATAGAGACTGTATTTAGACATGGAAAAAACTTCGATGATTTCTTTATTTATAAAGATTCTGTAACAAAAGAACAAATTGGAAACATCAGAAACACTTTTATAAATCCTTATATGAAGAATCTTAAGAATATCAATATATTATGAAGAGAGTTGAAAGCTTAATATTACAAAGATTGAGTTACCTTAGTTTAATTAATAAATCTTTCAATCGTAAACAGTTAATTACATCTTTTTTTTCTAACCAGCCCCGCCGTATAAATATTATACCATTCAAGGATGCTCTCAGAATTAATAATTATCAAGAAGGTAATCCAAACTTACAAATCCGTCTTAAAGAGAAGTATATTGAAAAATATCAAGAAGTGAATGGTTATATGAGAATTAATTTAGAGTATGAGGAAGAGGTAATAAAATAAATATTAAGAAAAGGGAGATAATTAATGAAAAAAGAGGAAATTGAACATTATCGGAATTTGTACGATTTAATATTGAAATAAGAGATTTTAGAGAATATTGAAGCAAAGATTATCCCAAAAGATTAATGAAAACAATCTAACACATAACTTGAATAGGTGAAGATTATTACAGATAAAAAAAAAAACTCCAAAATTGATGAAAATTTGAGGGAATTTGTAGTTGATGATTTATCTAAACTTAAATCTAAGTTACTTTCTGATTCAGAAATTAAAAATAATTCAGTAATGAAAAATATTATAATTAAATCATTCGATTCACAAGTAGAGAAATTAAACGTCGAGAAATTAAAAGTACTTGATAATCAAATAGAGATTAATCACCAAAGATTTCGAGAAGTACAAAAAATATTTAAAGATTTAGAAAATTTTAAGAATAAATTTCCAAATGTAGAACATTGTAAAATTCTTTCTAATATGGATTTAAGCAATATAGAAGATGTTATCGATTTATTAAAAAGTATAAATTATCAAGTTTTTATTGACGAGACAAACGATGAAACAATTGATGTATTAAAACGATATGATCCTAAAAAATACGCAATAATACCACTTTCATTAGAATGGAAAATAAAGCAAACAGTTTTAAGATTAGGTATTAAATATCCTCGTCTACATATTACTGAGATTGCTGAAAAAATTGAAGAGCCTGAAGATTGTATTATAGTTGTGGCTCGTAGAATGATTAAAAATAAGGAAATTAACGCAGAATATTTTAAATCGACTCGATCATTAGTATTTAATCAACAAGCTAATATAGACGAAATTGACGATTTAATGAAAAAATTTGAAGATTGGGAAAAGAAAGCATAGACAAAAAGATTTAGCATAACATATAATCAGAATCATAGGAAAGAATGTAAAAATATATGCGGAGAATCAAACGATTTAATTATAACTACAGTAAAAGAAATGATTGAAGGTAACGAGATTTATGCAAAATATTTTGAAAGTAGCAAATCTGTAGCGTTTGATCAACAAGCAAACATCGACGAGGTCGATAAATTAATGAAAGCGTATAAAGATTGGGAAGACAAAAAAGTAGGAAAGAAAGAATGAAAAAATAAAAATAAAAAAGCTCAAAAAATCTTAATTTTTTAAATATTAAAAATTTAAGAAACGCTAAATTATTATTAGACAGTATAAACTTGTTTTTTAAAATATATTTTAATATATCTCTTATTTTACTTTAATAAAGATACCCAACAATTTTATTCTCTGGGAACTACGCGTTCTAATACATTTAAAATATCCGTAGCTTCGTCAATTGATTCTATCTCGTCGTAAAACTCGATATCTTTTAAGGGAATGTTTATGTGTAAACTCTTACACTGTTTAAATGATTCTCCTTTCACATAAATATTTGTCCTGCCATATTCAAATTTAAGTGTAAGATAGTCGTTGACCTTAAATTCGCGCATTTTGTCAAAATATTGAAACTTTTTTGTTTGTGTTGAAGGATTAAGTGCAGATATTACTCCATATTCTGGAAAGTGGAAAAATTTATTATTTTTAGTCTATGATAAGGGAGGTAATATTAGGGATGTAGATGAATTTTCTAATGATTTTAGTAGAGATGATGATATTAAAATTCGATGTATTATAATTAAACATTAAACAAGAAGAATTTCTTTGGGTAAAGTAAAATCTTTTACGATATTTTTACCCATATATCTCTGGGATTCATTATTTTTTTTTCTTTATTATCTAAGATACATTTTAACTTTAGAAAAGCTCTCTTTGATAATATGTAGAAGATAGCATTACTCCTTATTTCAAAGAGTTTAAGTGAATATATCCCTTTGTTTATTTTTAATTTAATTTGGCTTTCATTTTTTGTTGAATTATGGAGTTGCTCTACAATTTCTCCTTCAATTTCGATTTCCATTTTGTTATCACTTCTTTTTTAATTTTTTTAAAGTTTTTTAAAATTAATTCTTAATTAATAAGAATTCGTTCAAACTTTTAAATCTATTCACGAGATTCACCCATTATAATATTAACCTCGGGATATTATAATATTTTCTAATATTTTCTAATATTTTCTAATATTTGGAGTTATACCTAATTATAAAAGATTACAAACTTAATTTCTAACGGACAAAGAATTAGAAAATTTAAAAAGTTTTAATAATTTTAAAAAACTCCTGGACCAGAACAAATCAAAGAAAAAATGGGAGAAAAACCTTATTCTTCCATGAATTTTTTACCTTTTTCAGTTAAATGAAGGTGGGGAAACCAAGGATTATCCCGATTTTTACCGGGAGATAGAATTCCTGACGTAATATATCCCCAGATTTTGTCTGCTATTTTCAAATAGTCATCATCGCTTAAAACATAGGTATCTCCTAAATCTATTGGTTCTATATCCATATAACCTAATGTAGTCGCTACTCTCTGAATTTTTTGGTATAACGCACGGCTTAATCCTATTGTGAAGATCACTCTACTTTTAATTAATTCTTTTACTATATTTTCAACTTTTTGATCGTCAAAACTTTCATATTTTCTTGATATTTTCATCACCTTAGATTTACTTTAAATTATTATAATCTTTGTTTTTCAAATTCTACATTTTTGTAATAGTATAACTAATTCGACAATATTTGAAATTAACTTTCAAATAAAACATTATTTTACATCATTCAAGATTTAAGTAAGGAAGAAAACAACGCGTAATCTAAGTTTCTAACCTTTATTCCTTCGTCTAAAAGCTTTTGAACGTAGCAACGATCGATAAATCCCTCAAAAATTCATATTTTTGATTGAATCTAATTAACATTTAGATAATATTTAGCTACTGATAAAAATAAGAGAAAAAAGTAATATGAATCCTTACATTTCAAGAAGAAAACTAATGAAGTTATAATGATTAATATCAGAAATTATAAATTAGTTTTAGGCTATGCTAGCTAACTCAATTATTATTGTGCTAATTCTTATTTAATTTCTTTTGTCGAAACTAAATCGTAAATTTCTGCTTCTTTTGGTCTTTCTGTCTTTTCTACATATGTTTTTACTATTGACGCACATTCTTTTGATAATTTTGCGACCTTATTTTGGTTTTCGGTGTTCTTATATCTTGGTATGTTAAAATATAAGGGTTTTTTATGATGATTTACTACTACTCGAAAAGGTTAGAAAATGTAATTTTAAATATTCTAAACCAGACGAAAAGAATTTTTTAAAAAATTCTCGATGGGTTACATTATAAATATTATTAATTAATTTTTTTAATCATGCTTAAAAAAGCATTTAAAATGGTCTATGAATTTAAAAGCATTGTTTTTATTTTTCAAATTAATTATCCCTAATACTAGTTAGAGATTAACATTTTAATAACATTATTTAAATAGAAGGAATTTAGTATTTTATTGTATTTAACCAATTAACAAAAATGTAGATTCTTATGGCAAAAAAATACAAAATAGTAACACAACCCTGTAAGAAATGTGGAGGTCTTATCACCTGGAATTATAAAGTAAATGATAGATTTCCAGGACATGTTAATGAAGAAGGTTTTCTTATTGGAGATGGAGGTTGTCCTTCATTCAAAAAGTCTAAGACTGATGTAATTCCCGAAAAAATCGAGTTTTATAAAACTGAAATCTTTAATAGATTTAATATTGATGATAATTCTTATGAGTTTAAACTTCCTATCTTTCAAGAAAAGAAGGCTTACATGCCACGGTTTTATATTGGATCAGTTCCCTTAAATTTTTCAGTTAGAAAGAAGATCTTGAAAATGACACATCAAATAAAGAATTCTCGTTATTGGCAATTAGGATTTGGAATCATAAGGAAGCTCTTTTTAGAAGAAACTATAGTATCCTTTTTTAGAATAATTGAACCTGATGAATATAATTTGGGTCATATTTATATTTATGTCATTGATATCCCTGAATATAAAAATGCCGATTTGAATGAAATTTTAATCCGAAAATTAAATGATTTAGAAAAAAGCATAATCTTTACACAAGACAATATAACAAATTCAGAGGATACTATAGAAACAATCACATCAACAAATATTAATAGTTACTCCAATTATATTACAAATTTTTTTGCGATGATCACTTATCCTTTAAAATACAAGTTAGATAACGGAGAATACATTAGAACGATTAATCATGATAAAATTGAGGATAATATTTACTATTTCACTGATTTAGATGTTCAATTTCAAGGTGTTGGTAAGCAAGTATCTAAAGAGGATGAGGGAAAAAATATATTTGGTGCCCTTAAAGGTAAGAAAAAGAAATATCGCTTAATAAAAGTTACTAATTATCCGATAAATCAACATCTAAAGGATGATTTATATCAAGAATTTATTAAATATTCACGGAATGTATCGTAAAACATAATGATATTATCGCAAAACCATAATCAGACTCACTCGCGTCTACAAGATACCATAATCAGACTCACTCGCGTCTACAAGATATTTTATTGGTTTGATATAAAATTCGTTTATCCGATCTTTGAAAATATTCATTATCTTTTTTAAGTCTTTACCTGCTAAATCTTTAACTTTGATTGAGTTCGGAGCAATAATCCTATCTGGATTTTGCAATGAATTTTTTTTTTTAAACATTGACACATACCCCAAGTATTATTAATTGTATCTTTAATTATTCATTCTAAAAATTAATTAAATAAGGTTAATAATTTGAAAAAAAACTTACTTTTCTTAATTAAAACCCCATATTCTTATTGATTCATCCCAAGAACTATTTACTATATATTTGCAATCGGGAGAAAATTGTACAGACCAAATATAAGATGAATGGCCTCTAAATGTTCTTATTAATTCTTCATTTTCAAAATTCCAAACCTTTATAAAACAATTCTACGGTACGGGCAAGTGCCACAGGTGCCAAACACGTGATTATTGTACGAATCTGGACTTTGCTCCATCTTTGTTCTCAATTTGTAAGCGTTCTTAATCAAATCGTCGGCTTCTTTTCTTAGCTCTTCCCAAGGGGGTAGCCCTCTTTTGCTTAGCTCCCCTTTTTTAGTCCGATCTCCGTCCTTAAATATTTCTCTGACCTCTCCCGAGCCAAGTTTGAGGATTACAAGTCTTTCTACCTTACCGTTTGAGTTTCCGACCGAGGATTCGGCGCACGCGAGCTCTAAAGCGTCGTTTCGATTGAACCTCGAGGTCAAATTTAGCTTAAATAACGCGCTTTTCCCTTCAAACGTCCTAATTGAGTCGATAAAAATACCTACGGCTACATCGTTAACGCTATAAGAGATGTATTTATTTATCTCAGACGCGTTAATCTCGTTTTCAGAAATCAGCGTATTTAAATTGCCAACGAGAGCGCTTACATCTTCTTTTTCCAATCTTTTCGCAAAGTTCCCGTATAACTTATCAGAGATACCATTAAGTTTTGCTTACTTGTTCTTCAGAAATTCGTGGATTTTAGTTTTCTCGTAGTACCTTTTTGCCGGGTAATATTGCGCCCTTCCTTTAATATCCAACAATTTAAGAGCGGTTCGGCGGGGGCACATTTTTTCCAATCTGATAAGCTCGTAAAATCCAATTGGTTCGGTCATATTTGCATAGATAATTGGTTAGGAGTTTTTATGTGTTTTCTTTTGCGTTATTTCAGAATTTTCGCCCTCTCAATTCTTTTTTAAATATCTTTAATTTATTGAATGTTAAACGGATTAATTAAGAGAGATATAATCATGAGCATTTCAAAGGACGATTTAAAAATTATAGAAGATGTAGAGTGGGACTCGCCTGAGTTTCCTACCTCGATTGAGGAGAAAATAATGATAAATAAATTATTGGAGTATTTTGAGACGCTTCCCAAAGAAAAAGCCTTAGAGAAAGAAGAATACGAGTTGTTAATAAAGTATCGATACGCTTACGAGAAAGGAAAAGTACCGTTCGATTTACTCGACGATTTCGGGTTTTTTTTGTAATTTTAAAGACAATTCCTTAAAATTATCGAGGGATTAAAGTATAAAAAAAAATAGAGGTTATTGGAGGATGTAAAAATTTCAAAGTTCCGATTTTTAACCGTTCTTAGCCCATACACCACCTCTACGTTTTATCGATGATGCATACTATGATTATGACTATTTAAAGAAAAAACGACTTTTTTCAAGACAATTAAAAAAAAAAGAATTTTTAAGTTTTTAGATTTTCTTATTCGTTTCTACTTTCGTACTTTAGCTGAGCTCACTTTTTTAATAATCACTACTAAACCAACTATTCCTCCAGCAGTAATACTTCCCACTATTACCATACCAACAGGAGACAAAAGGAAGTTCAAAAGATCGTTACTTCCTTCTCTAATAATGAAAACCAGAGATATGATGAATAAAATGCCTTTCTCTTACAAAAATAATGAGTTCTGGCAAAAATAAGTCTTGAAAATTATGAATACAAAAATCTAAATCCCAAATTCTTCCTTTTGGATCAGTTAAAACATGATAGATTTCCCTTACTTCGGGATCTCTTATTCTCATTACAATTCTATTGTTTACAAGTTCTTTTATGATTTCAAATTCAATATCTAAATGTTCTAAAAATTTTTTAAATCTCTCTAATCCTAATTCTTTGACTTTATGCATTCTTTTTATTCCATCTTTTACATCTGAAAGCAAACTGCCAGCAGTCCAATGAGTATATAAGAAAACCCATTGATCTTCGGAACATATTGCAATACCTCCTCTAGCACCCAAATTTTTTCACTTTCTAATTTTTTTATTTTTTCACATTTACTACAACACTTACAATTTAAGCTTAATGCTTAAATTTGAATAATAAATTCATGTCATTCAATGTTATTATAAAAAATCTGTAACCATGAGTTTAAGCTCGATGAATAGTTTTCTTGAAATTACATAAATTATATCCAAATCATCATCAGATAGATGATGCTTTAATTGAAATAAGGATACCAATCTACTCTTATTTGGATTATCTCCACCACATATTTGTTTAAAATAACTTAAAACGGGAATACTAATCACATCTAATCCTCGCTTCATTCCCTTTTTAGACAGCGTAATCAGCAATATTTGTTGGGTATTAGCAAATTTATTAAGTGTCTCATCTACCCAAATTTTTACAATATCAATATATATACTTTGTTCCGCACCCATTAAAATAATATTAATTCACCTTTTTTTTGTAAAATATCTATTTGGTTCATTAAGATAAATATTGATTGAAAAAAAAAGATTTTTTTTAAATTTAAAAAAAAAAATTTTTATTTTTTATTTCCTAATTCTTCATAGAATTTCGTATTTTTATTTCCTAATTCTTCATAGAATTTCGTGGAAGTACTGTCAATTATCTGCCAATAATGTAAAAAAGATTTTAACAATTCCTCATTCATCATTTTAATTTTAATATTTAGTACTTTTCTTTTCCAATTTTCACTATTATATTTTAATATTGTATTAGTGATTTATTAATATTTAAAATATGTAGAATAGGATCACGATGAAAAAAAGTTCGATACATTCAAAAAGATTTTTATAAGTCAAATTGATCATAAAACTTGTTAATATAAATATGGTTAAAAATTTATTAAGTGAAGAAAATGGGTTCTATTGAAAAGTTTAATAAATTAGATTATTTGGATTATACTGAAGTATTTATAGACGCAATGGAAAATTGGTATATTCTTGATCCGAATGCTGCAACCTGTTAATCACTATTTTAAAATCAAAAATGTTCAATATGAGATCTAAAATGAACGATAAAATAACACTTTCTAGAATGTGTAATAAGATTTTTAGTAGTGACATCCACGATTCTTTTTTTCTCGAAGAAAGCATTGCCTTTGCTCAAGAGATTCTAAAGAAAGATAGACAATTTTTCTTGGATTTATTTCATTATTGTTGAGGGCAATTACAAAAGAATTTATAGTTTTATATTTCATATAAATATTTAATGCGGTTTTCGGTTCGATTTCGGTAATTGAAAAAATGTGTTCAAGAACTTCTGGCAGATTGTTTCTTATATTAATATGGTCTACTAACGGATGTGTTGTTCTAATCACAAAATTTTTGAAGATATTGAACTCATATGATATATCAAAAGCTAAGATCGAGTTCATTGAAAGAGAAATTCAGATGGAAAAAGGTTTTCAGATAATTGACAATAAACGAGTTGAATTTAAGCTCGAAATGATGAGAAAAAGCTTAAAAATGGACGAAGAACAATTTTTAGACAAAATTTATGATTGGGCAGAAGAATTTAATTTCAGGATCAAGGGGGACACATTAATTATTAATAGAGAAACCATTAATGATTTTATAGATGCTCTAGATGGTCATTTTAAGATGTGGGAGAAAATGGAGAAAGTTAAGATTGATAAATTATCATAAACTCTTGGTTATAGAGATAATATTTATTTCATTTCGTTTTTTATAAATTCTATATACTCTATTACATCCATTGCTTTCGATGGATGTAAGGAACGAGATATTAAAAAATTTTATAAATTTAACAAAGGTGATACAAAGAGGCGGGTAGAAGAGGTTTGAGGGCTTCGGGAAAGCTCTAAGGAATGATTCTCATTGGAATGGGACTTGAGTTTCCCATGCTTAGTTAGTTTTATCATCAGAAGTTTTGGTTTTTTGCCTTTCTTTTAAATGGTAAATAATTGTTATATATATTATATGGGATCACATTAAAGATTGTATGCCCTCTCTTTTACCAACCTTTATTCCTTGTCTTTTTTTTAACTTGAAAATACTAATCTGGATCTGTTTCCAATAGTACCTAAAATTTCCTAAAGTTCTCTAAAGAACTGATCTACTAAATCAACATCGATTTCGAAATAATCCTCCGAATAACAACCGCTATTATAATAAAGCATTCGAGATAAAATTGAAAAGAAATTGAATTTTTTATTTGTAAATAAGATTTCAATTATTGAGCTTATATAGTACCTAATAATTTTCTTTTTAGTTGGAATTCTTAAAGTAAGTATTTTATTTTATCGAAATGTTTTTTTACTTCTTTAATTTCTTCGTCCGTTACCTTTTCGAATTCTTTTTTAATATCTTTAATCGTGTAATTTAGCAATTCTTCTTTTTCGTTAAAGTCTAACAGATCTCTGTTGGTTTGAACCATAAAATTCCATAAAATATCTTTTGCGTGTTTTTTCATTGCTTTTAGCGCGGCGAAGTCAACAAGCCCGAACTCGTTTTGCGGAGCAAATATCTCGTCGTATCTGTCGCTTAACAACATTTTCGACGAAGCCTCCATATATGTTCCGAGATTTATTGATTCCATTTCGTTACCGCATTTTTCACATATAATTTGCCTGTCGTCGTAAAATTTACGGCATTCGTAACATATTCTCATTACAATTTTAACCTCTTTAATTCTTTAGTATTGTATTAACTTTGTTATATAAATGTTTGTTTAAAAAAGTTATAGATTTTATCTGTCTTCTTTTTCTACTAATATTTGGTGTTTTCGACACATATAGAGAAACATGGTGTTTCATGTGATATTGAAATTTATGCTGCTAAGAATATGGATCTACATGTAAGTGATAATATAATTTCTGATGTTGTTGCACAACGAGTAGAAGGATATTTAGAACAATTAGAGAGTAAGTGTCACCAAAGAAAGAAAGAAAGAAAGACTAGAAGACAAAGATTTATGCATCTGTCAAACTGTTTGGCATACATTATTTAAAGAATTCCTCGCTTTTTTTGAAAAACCATACCCATTAAACCATAGTGGAAAAGGTTATTCATTAGAACATAGGGGGCGTTCGATAGGCATGAAAGTAGGAGAATGTGGAATAAAAATCGAATATAAATCACCAAGAGATGAGAGAAAATTTATTTAAAGCTATTAAGCGATCAACTCAAAGAAATATTGCCAGAAGAAAAAGTTCAGAAGTTTTGGATTAATTACTTCAAAGCTTCTATTGAAAACATACCAAAAATTTCATATACTTCGCTATACCTCGAGAAAAGATTTGAGCGTTTTAATTCATTAGTATATCTTAACCAAGCCCTTTCAAAGATTGAAAAATTGATAAAACCATATAAAAGAAGAAAAGTAAAGGAAATAATCTTTTCCTATTTCGACCCCAATTTCATTCCTAAATCGAAAATCTTAATAAAATCATTAAAGGCTTATAATTTTAAATGTTATAATTCTCTAGAAATAAACTTTTCAAAGGGAATTACAATTTTTTGCGGAGATACTGGAAAAAGCTCTATTTTGCACGCAATTTTGTACGCTTTATGTTTACATAATCCAAAACAGCCAATAAGAATTGGAAATAGAAGCTGTAAAGTCGAATTGCATTTAACAATTAACGGAAGAGATTTTACAATATCAAGAAAATCGGAAAATATTTTAAATGAAAAGTTAAAGTTTCAAAATATGAATTGTATTCAGAATTTTTTAAATAACTTATCTTTTCTTTTTTACCTTATTCAGAATTTTTTAAATTTAATGTGATTTTTTAGGTAAGATTTAAAACTGATCAGATCGGCACATTTACGGCTTGTATCTTCATTGAATGGAATATCATTTTTTTTCATAATATTTTCTTTATCCTCTCTAAAAGTATCTAATTTATACATAATTATATTTTCAAGTGAATCAAATTGACTTAAAGTATTGTTTACCATATCCACTATATTACTTTCTAAAATGGATTCATACCTCATAAAATGAGGAATGATTATTATTGGATTTTCATATTATTAACTCATCCTATGTAAATAAATATGGAAAAGCTTATTAGGGATTATAAATATTTAACAATAATAAATTAAAAGAGTAAAAATAAAATGGACAAAAAAAAACTCGATATATTAAAAGACCTCATAATTGATGAAGAATATACTCTTGAAGACTTAAGAAGGTTAGTTGAAAAATCAAAACCTTTCCTAAAAATAGAGAGTAAAACAGGTAAGATCATCACTTCACCAGAATTCCCATTTACTGTAAGAGAAAAAATAATTGTTTATCTTATAGGTATCTATTTCTCAAAAGAATTAGGATTTAACCAAGATGTACAGATAACTTCAAGGCATATAAGTGAAAATATTGATATTTCTCAAACAACGATATCTGGGCCATTAGGAAATTATGTCAAAAGCAAAATCATCGGTATAGAAAATAATTCATACACTATTAAATACTACGAAATAGAGAAACAATTAGACTACTTAACTGAAAAATATTTACTTAAAGAGAAGAAAAAGGCCGTTATATCCTCCAAAAAAGAAAGATCTGTAGTAAAAAATAAAAAAAATAATAGAAGAATTATTTCAGAAGCAGTGTCTCAAAAAATAGACAGATCATTTCAAGAGGAATCATTGAAAAATAAACTTGAAAAGTATAATTTAACTAGTGATAATTTATATTCAGTAATTAATATCGTAGATAATAAGATTATTTTATTGAGAGGGTGGAAAGGAACATCAAATAGGGAAAGCCAAGTTAAATCAACTTTATTATTACTTACAGTAAATAAATTAATTTATGGTTTGGATGAAATTAATTCCTCTGAATTTAGGAGATGTTTATTAGATGCAGGAGTACCTGTGAAAAACCTCAGCACCACTTTGAGAAACTATTCTACATACATAATTCATAAGAGGGGACCCATAGGAAGTACAAAAACCTCTTACAGAATTACCTCTCTTGGATTCCCGAAAGGTATCATGTTATTGAAAGATATTATAGAAAACACTTCAAATTTTGATATAAAATTTAAAAGCAGAATAAGAAACGAAAAATCTGAAAAAATCTCCATTAATGAGAAAGAATTGAATCAGAACATAATTTCTTTTGCCAGAGGAAATGGATTAGATGAAGAAAGGTTAAGAATTTTATTTGATTTTCAAAAAGAGGGAATCAGAATATGTACTCCACTAAGAGAAATTACAAGGAAAAGTATGCAAATTAAAACCTTAATGTTGTTAGGAGTTTTATTAAAAAAAGTGTATGATGTGAATAGCTTTTCTGGAAAAACTCTCTTGAAGAATAGCAGAACTTCTTATGATCGATTGGATTTATTGAACAGCAATAAATATTATGGGAAGTATTTTTCAGCAAATAAACCAAAATCTGCTATGAAGCTAACATATCATGGTGAGAAAAAAGCTATTGAAATGTTAAAGTCGTACTTAGAAGAAATGGTTTGCCAACTATGAGCCAAAAATTTTTAATGCAAAAGTTTAAAAAAGTATTTGGTCAATCCTTTACAAAGGAGCTTCTGTTTGAGTTTGAAAAATCTAAGTCGGCTTATTGGTTAGGAGATGTAACTAAAGGACTATTACATGCTGCTAGATTTAGTGAAATTTGTATTGCCTGTCTGAAGCAGTTGTCTGACCCATCAAATAAGATCGACCTAAACAAGATAACATTTGGAAAATTTTATGAAGACTTGCGTAAATTACCTAAACCTTCTGCTAAGGAAGAAATGTTATATTTAGTTATTCCACAAGTTCTGAAAGCTATTTTTACAATTAGGAGCAAAAAACGAGTAGCTCATATAAAAATGACTAATGCTGATTCAATAGATTTTGAATTTGTTATTACTTCTTGTAATTGGGTAATGTCTCAAGTAATAATAATTTATCTCAATATATCTTTAGAAGATGCCATAATTTTAACTAATTCAATTATGGAAAGGAAAATACCTACCATTGAAAAATTCGAAGATGGTAAAATAATGATTCTTAAAAGAGGATTGAAATTTAGAGAAGAGTTAATGCTAGTTTTATATCAATTTCCAAAAAGAATGACTAGACAAGAATTAAACATAATTTTGAAACCAAAAAAATCTTCGTATATTTCAACATATTTAAATGGTTTATATAAGGAAAAATTAATCCATTTAAATAAAGAGGGCGCTATAATTAATAAAAACGGAATTAAAGAAATAGAAGTCAATAAAGAAAAATATTTTACCTAATTCTATAGGATGCTTAATTTTCTATTTTGAAAACATTAAAGATGAAAATCTAAGAGAAGAAGGAGTGTATAGCTACATTTTTTTTCTTCCGGAAGATAAAGATATTAAGTTATTCCTAACCATATTAGTTTTTGATATCCCATGAAAAAATAAGATCTTTCTTGAGATAATCAGCTATAGCGAATATTTAGTTTTTATAGTATTTTATGTGATATTAGAACCATTTGTGATTTTCTGGGGATTTACTAGAATAAGATTAGGAAGAATAAAAGTAATACTAGAAATTGAAGGGAATTATATAAGAAAATATGAAAATCAAAAATTAAAATTAGAAATAACAAAAGATCAACTTAAAAAGATAATGTTCATACATAAGAATACTGCAATTTTATATGGAGTAATAGAGTATAGGCTTATAATTTTCGAGTTATTTGATAAGAGAAGGATTGAAATAAATAGTGGAGATAAGAAAGAAATCCCAAAAATCAACGAATTTGTCAAATTTTTAGAAGCCTATAGTAAAAATTACGATATTAAATTTGAGAAAATTCTAAAAGATGACTTAAATCAGTGACTTTACACACAAACATATTTTTATAATTAATTTTCTAATTAAGTCCCCCTTCACCTCATCATTTTGTAGTATAGACAATACTTGAATGGTATCGCCTAGACTTAATAGGATAGGAGAAAAAAAAGCTCCAAAAACTGAAGAAAAACGCACGACAAAAGTAAAAATCCATAATTCAAATGTTTTATCTAAATTAGAATTTAAAATGTTTGACAATGCCATAGAACTTATATAATAGCAATTATAAGCGATATAAGGCTAGTAGAAGCAAAGGAATGTTGAATGCATTAAATACTCTTAAAGAAATGAAAGATATTATAAAAAAGAGATTAATGCAAAATTTAATATGAATATATGATATTTTAAGCTATTTCAATTTTCTTTATCCATTCAAATTCTTTCATTCTTTCAATCTTTCTATTTATTGATTCAGTATTAATAGAGTTGTAAATCTCGTTAATTATCTCAATATTTCGAGTCTCCATTCGATTCTTCTCATCTTGTTCTTCATGATTTAAAGATGATTTAAATTTTAACTTAATCCACTCAGCATATTCAATTTCGATGATATTATCTTTTATTTCTTTTAATAACTCTTGATAAAAACCCATTTCTTTCAATTTATCCTCAAAATAAATTTCATAAATCACAAAATTTAGTAGTTTATTATCAAAAAAATCAATAATTCCTTGATTTCCATCATGCTGATATAAAAATTGTAAAATATTAATGAGATTAACAAAAAAAGTTTGATCTTTCATTGGTTTTATTGGTAATATACGAAAGTCATCAGGATAAAATGTATTTGGTAGCTTATGACGACGTATTGCATTCAAATATTTATTTGCAAACTTGGAATTAATAATACCTAAAAGATATTCATATGTAAATTGTTCTGAATTTCTTTCTAAATCATCTCGTAAAGAATCAGGATTATTTTTTGAAAGACTATTATTAATACTATTATTATCTATTCCTTCTAAATCTATGAATCTTTTAAAAATATAAAGGCTGTCGTTATTTATGATGTTATTTAGATCAATTATTCCTTCTGTTTGTCTTCCTCGTAAAATTTTCTTGCCCCTATAAAGTTCTGGAAACGTTGGTCTCCTTAATTTTTCAGGAGACCTTTCTGTATCCCATTCTAAATATCTTATTTTATTGATTTTAAATCTACTTGTATCTTTTCCTTCAATATACTTTTTATTATAAATTTCTGAGGAAATATCTGAAATTAAATCATCTTTAGTAAATTCACCTTTTGCTATTTTCTCATTTGCATTGGGCACTATACCCACACTGATATAACATATATTTCCTAAGTTTTCTGTTGTACCAATGTTATAATTTAAAATCTCAGGGATAATTTTTTTCCATAAATATTCTGAATCTTGATCCATTTTATAATCCTTTGAGACTGTAATAAAATTATTCGTATGTATAATTTTTCTAGTGTTATAAATCTCAGCATTTTTAACAACAAAAAGTAAAATTGGGTTAATCCCCACTCCTTTAAAAACCTTATATCCCTCGAAATAATCTATCATTGGTATTTTATAGTTTGCTTGAAGCCAATTCCTTAATCTTTCTGCATATTTAACAGTACAAATAGCGTCTGAAACAACAAAAGCAAACTTACCGTTTGACTTTAATAGATTTTTAATAGATCTTTCAATAAATGCTACGAAAATATCCCATTTTTCCCATAATGTTTCGAACTCTGGCAATTGAATTAAAGTATTTCTTTGGAGGAGAAAGAAATCATCTTCAGTATCGGCTCTAATAAAAGGGGGATTGCCAATAATAATATCAAACCCTCTGTTATTTTCAGAAGGATTAGCAAAAATTTCAGGAAATTCCATAACCCAATAGAACGGATTTATTAAAGATATATCTTTAATATCTACTTTTTTCTTAAACTCAATATTATCCACTTGTCTCCAATCTGAAATTTGTTTCATAAGAAATTTAGAATATGGGTTTTCTCCATATTCTGAATAATATCTAAAATTAAACTTTGGTGTTGGATAAATGGATAACACTTTTTTAGTATTCTTCTTAAATGAAACTCTCAATCCCTTCACACTTTTTATTGCTTCATAATCAATACTAACAGGTTTTTTAAAATTAATTTTAAAATATACTAAATCATTATCATTATTTATTTCTCTAAGTATATCTTGAAATATCTTTCTAAAATTATTCTCATCAATATAGTCTGAAAGATAAATAGGGATTATGGGAATAATAATATTTTGATTTTGAAAATCGCTTTTCAAAAGGTTATTTAGTTGTTCTTGAAAATCTCCTATTATGGTATCAATAGCATTACGAATTTCATTTTTTCTTGATTCTTCGATTGTTTCGTCTTTTTTATAATAACACGATATAAGTTCTTGTTTCTGGTTAAGAATATCAATTATAGCAGACCCATTTCTGCTTAAAAATTTATCGTCTATTCTATGAAACCTTTCAGATCCTATTTCGCTCAATCTCTCAATTTCATAATATCCTATTAAGCTGTTCCCACATCTAAGATTATATTCTATATTCGGTAATGGTGGCATTTCCAAATATTCTTCTAAAGTCCTTGTTTCTTCGGGGGGTTTTACAATCCATAACCACATTCTTAATTCACAGATTTCGATTGCTGATCGATTTATATCAACCCCAAATATATTACTCTGAATTATAAATTTCTTAATTGAATATAAATCAGGAAATGGCATTTGGCTATCTTTTACACCATCTTTTGAGACTCTAAATGGTAATTCTCTTCCACAACCACTATAACACTTTTTATATAAATATAATAGTTTATCAGCAATTTTTTTTAAAAAAGCTCCAGAACCACAAGCAGGATCGCAAATCTTTATATTTTGAATTAATTCATTTAGAACATAATTATAAATCTCTGCTTTATTCAATAAAAAATCAATGTCTGAAATCTCTTTAATTGGCAACATATCAGAGAAATTTTCATTAATTTTTTCAATTACATAAGGATAAATTGTATATTCAGCCATATAATCCGTTAATTCTTCTGGTGTATAAAATGAGCCTGTTTTTTTTCGTTCATCTCCTATTGAACGTTCAAATATATACCCTAAAATTTCAGGATTAATAGTTTGTTGGTCTTTTAAATTCGTGTCAGAATCTTCTTTTATAAAATTATATCCTTTTAAAAAATCCCAGATATCTTTAATTGCTTCTGGATTTAAATTGACATCCCTTAAATGTCCTTCACTATCTAATTCAATTCCACTAGGACGAAATAAACCTCCATTTAAATAAGGTAATACCTTAAAATCGTTTATAATATAATCGGGTCGATTTATAGGTTTTTTATTAAAAACATCAAAAAATAAAACACGAAGTTCTGTTTTCCAGTACATCATTGGTTTTTGAAAAATTGAAGAGATTGGATCTATTTTAAGCATTTTCCAAGATTTAAGTATCTTAATAAAAAGTAATCTACTAAAGATGATTCTATAGAAGCTAATTAGCTTATTTTCAAATTCTTCTTGTGATTCCTCATCCGATTTTTTAAAATTCAAGACTTTTATATCAACTTTAACTGATGATGGTTTATCTAATAATTTTTTTAATCTTTCTTGAAAATCTCTGTAAAATTTAGTAGTTATTTCTCTTTTTTGCTCTTCAAGGTCTATTAAGTATTCTCTCCCCATCCCAAATTTTAAATTAGTTATTATTTCAATCATTGTTTCAGGTTTTTTCTGTTGATATTCATATTGTCTATTATTTGGATTATATCTAAGATAAAACCACTCGTGAAAATTAGTGATAATTGAATCATATTCAAAAGCAAAGCTAGGATCTATTTTATACCATTCTAATGCTTGTTCGATTCCTTCTCCATCCCCTTCTTTTTCAAGATTTTTATTTAGATGTTCAATTTCAAATAATAAACCTTTTTTATCCGGATCTGCATTTAATATATAAAAATCAGGTTTTTTACGAACTTTTTCAAATATATCATTGACTCCAGCAAGGACTTTTTGCCTTTTAATATCTAATGGATCAATACCACATTCACTTAACATCGCTATGATAATATCTTCAGTTAAAGGTTCTGGTTCAATATTATCTTTCGTGTATTTTGTTAATAATTCTTTTCTATTGCTTTTATTCTCATTAAATACAATGTCTATGAAATCATCTTTTATCTGTTCTTTAAACTTATTTTTATATTTAACATATATTTCTTTGAATGTTTTTGTTTTTTCAGTCATTTTGGTTCCCAGATTTTTTATAATTAGAAAAAAGTTAATATTTTAAATCAATAAATCTTTTTTAGAGATTATATATATAAACATGTCTAATTATTTTTATACTATTGTTGATGTATTAATTATAAATATAGATTTAGCTCATAATTCTTGATAAAAATTACATTCCCATATTGAATCATTTTGAACTATGTAAAAGTTCACAAAAATCTCTGTTGAATAATATTCGTCTTCTAATCTCTCTTGATGTGTTTTTCCAACCATATTCTTAATAAAATTTAATCTTAATTAAATTAAGTGTTTTTCCATCTAACATATACAACCTTGTGCAGTTTTTTGTTTAATAGCATTTTCCAATTAACATCAAAAGTAGTATTGTTGACGAGTTAAGAACCGAAATGGCAAAAAGAAAATCTAAAAGAGACTTAAATTAATTTTCAATTAGGTTATCTAACAAAAACTTTTTTTTATGTTGTCGTCGTCCGTCCAAATAAAAGAAGTTCTAAATTATGTCTTTAACGACTGATTCAATTAATTTATATATTACTTATATAGTTGTCCAAAAAAACAGATCGAAGTTATTCACTATAGCATGTAAATTCTTGAATAAAACCATTATCAATGTGTTTTTGGGAACAAGAGTTTTTTGAGAATATATACTTTTTTTGAGAATATAGTCTTCACTAAAAAGATAGCAGAATTTAGGTTATCTAACAAAAACCTTTTTTTTATGTTTTGTCGTCCAATATCTTGAAGAATGATCAAAAATAATTTATCAAATGTAAAGCCATTATCACCTTAATTATCGGAAATAATTTACGAAATGTAAGATCATAACAAATATTTTTAACGATTATAATAACTTATTCTGTTCATAATCAATAATTTTAGTTGTTATCCTCGAACATTCTTTAAGTTATCTTTGATCATTTGAGAAGTTATGATTGTAAATCTTATAAGTTATCCTTGAACATTCTTTAAGTTATGATTGAAAATTTGATAAGTTATAAACGATCAAATTTTTTCTACTCCTTTTCATCTTCAGGAAATTCTTATTATATTCAAAAATGAGAAAATTTTCTCCTGACAAATTTCTTAAAAGAAGAGATCTAAAAATTAAAAAAGAATATAAGAAAAAAAAATGTACAAAATGAAACCTATATTGATTTTACTCCTGAAGATGTAAATTTTTTGGAAAAAATTAAGAATAGATTAGAAAAAAACGATTTATTAGATAAAGATTCTATCTTAACTGAAATTTTGGTTTCAAGATTTCTCAGGGGAATTATACATAGACATAACACTTCAGTTTACATTGTTTTTACTTGTTATAAGGAAGCCTATGAAATATTAGAACAAAATTTTTATAGATTCTATCGTATTGTCGCAGGACTTGAAATAAAATTGGGAGATTTATCATATGAAGAAAAAAAAGAATTAACTGAAAACATCTTAACGATATAATGATGAAATTCAAAAGTAGGATAGACTTTTATATGGATAAAGCTGTAAAACTCATTATTCAAGAGGTATTTAGATTTATTGATCAATTTCAGGAAATATCTAAGCAAATTCAAGATTTATACGAAAAAAATGCTCGACAAGAAATTGCTGTAAACGAGTTAAATAAATTAGGCTTTAAAAGAGCGAATATACATGATAAGCCTGTTGAGATTGGAAAATATAATTTTGATATCTTTGCAAGCGAGCCTGATAGAAACAGGATAGAAAAGAGAGCTTTTGGAGAAATAAAGTCGGTAACTTGTAATAAGGGATGGGCTGAGACCTTTACAACTTGGATTAAAATGCAGATTTTTACGAAATCTAATTAGTATGTAAAAGAGCGAGATGTATTACTATTTATAGCACCAGATTATACAAAGGAGGCTAAAAAATTACTAGAAGAAAATAATGTTATCTGTTTGACTTATACCGATCCATCCGTACAGAAAATCCTCCAAACGATCGAAGATGAAGAGCAAAAAGGATTAACAGAAGAAGAGAAAGAGATCTATATCTATATAAATGAAACAAGAACAAAACAGAGATTTCTTGGTAAGACTTTTTGGAAAAAATTTCCTGATAAGACTCTTTTAGAGAGTCTGAAAAAAAAAGGGGGGAATTATGCTTGTATAAAGAAATAATGAAATTTTTTTATATACTTAACAAATTTTCACCTGTATTTCACAATTGTCAGTTAGATAAATTATTAGAGTATCTAGGTACATTTTCTTAAATTGTTTTTTTAAGTAGTTTATATCTATTAGATTTAACTTGAAAAACCTCTTTTTTAACAGCGTAAGGGTCGAAATTAGGCAAGTCTCGTTATGCTTGGCGATTAAATCAAAGTACCCCATATCAAACAGAGGGTCTACATTGTCAGAGATTGACAATGTATGTGCGGTCATTTCGCTATTGGTTCGAGAGCGCTCAATTGATTCGGACTTAATTAGCAAAAAGGGGTAAGATTTTTCAATCGGGACATGTATCTTTTTTCTATCTTTTATAGTGAACAGTATCTCTTTGATTTTTATTTGGCACCTCTCGGGAAGCGTTAAATCTTCGAGCTCGAACCAAAAGCTTACTTTCTCCTCGCTGAGCCGTAGGTGTTTTTTGTTTATTACGACTAATTCCCTTACACTGTTTTCGGGCTCAAAGATTTTCGATATTTCGAACTGTATCTTCGTTTTCTGAAGGATATCCGGAGTAATAAAGTTTAACTCCTCTTCGGTGGTTTTTACCAAGCTTAACCGAAGCATTGAACCCCGCTCTAAGCTAATTTTTTCAATTATTATTTTCGCTCACTTTTTACCGTTTATTAATTTGGACGGAACTTCTAACTAAGACAGGTTGAGGCCTTTACGACCTAAAAATTGCGTCAAGAGACCTAAAATCCTCTATCTTAGTTTTGTTCGGTTTTCCAATTACACAAGTCGTTAAGACTCTAGAATTTTGAGTCGAAAGATATTTACGAAGATTCCTTTTTAAAGTACGAAATTTTCAGAGGACACGGTCTATTTGTGTGTAAAAAAAATGTGTGTAAAAAATAAGGGTAGTAAAGGAGGAGAGAGAAAGATTTGATTACGAAAGGTGGTAAAAAAAATTATCGAAAATACGACTTATGTTGAGCGAATCAAATCAGGTAGGCTCTCCTAAGGGGGTTTGTTATGAATGAAAAAATGATTGAGTTTTTTCTTAGTATTAGTCTCGTTTTTAGTATTTAAACTAAGAATTTTTTCTAAAAAGCGGTTAAATTCACTCCATAAAAATCACATCGTAAATTCGCGAACTCGAGAATTCGACCATATCGCCTTTTTTCAAGTTCTTATGCTCAAATATCGGATCGTTTAACAATATGCCCGCAAAGGAGCTTTTGTCCGAAGAGATTTTTATCATGTCAATCCACATGTATTCTTTATCGCCTCCTAAGCTTACGAATTGCACTTTCACATGGTCCCTTACTTTTATAAAAGGAATAATCTCGCTCGCCTCTTTCTTCATTTGTTTAGCCTTTTGTATGTGCTCGAGCGTCACTCCTTCTTTATATCTCGTCAGCGAGTTTTTGCTGTGCTTCTTCCTAAATTCTCTCAAAAAGTTGTTCGTGCTTTTTAGGCAGTTGGCACATAAAGTCATGTAGTTGTCTAAGTTTATTTTGCTTACGTCAAAATCGTTGTATAACTTGTCCATTATTTGATCGTCTAATTTAGAATCTATTGGGATATGACACATAGTCTTGGAAGAATTTTCGCATTTTTGGACGAACTTAAGGTCTCTTTCGTCTCCGAAAATACGCAATCGTGCAAATTTCTCTTCTAACATCATTGTGTAAGCAAAGATTTCTGCGTTTTCGTGGTGATCGAGATATTCTTGCTTGTTTTTGAACCCACTCGTCTCGTTTTCTTTATTTTTTAACTTTTTTTGAAGGTCTTTTGGTAATTTCATGTTTTCATCTCTTTCTCTTTTTTAGTTAATTTATATTTTAGAAGAATATTTTTGTTTTTGTTTTTGGGTCAGCAGAATTTTTTTTCATCGATTTATCCCGGTTCTTTTCTAATGTCGTCTAAAATATCGTCCACATATCGCATGTTTTCTACCCCCACTTCCTTGATTAACTTTTGCGAAGTAGAATTTTTAAAGCCCCAAATCTCTACTCGCTTCCCGAACTTTTTCACTTCTCTTACGGCGTCCAGCAAGTCCTCGTCTCCACTAACTAACACCGCCGTATCGTAGGCGTCTTCGCTCGCGAGTTCCGTCATATGTTTGTAAATGGCGATGTCGACACCGACCTGCCTTTTTTTCCCGTGCGCGCTCTCTTTTATGCGTTTGCTTATAATTACGAACCCTTGCTTTTCCAGGTAGACGACGAACCTCTTTTTTTTCGGGAAAAGATTTTTCGGGAGTCCCATGTACAAGAGCGTCCCGCTTAACCACTTGTTTCGGCTTAGATGCTCTTTAAACTTGCGCCAGTCGATTCGAACGTTCAACCTTTGGAGGTTGTGAAACACGTTCGCATGGTCTATAAAGAGTACTATCCATTCTAAATTTTCTCTAATTTCTTTATTATCTGCTTCAGTATTTACAATTTTTATTATTTCCACCATTTTACTTACGAGAAAGGGCATCCATTAAATTACGACTCGTTCGATCCCACCGTTTTGAATTTATCGAAAGTAAAGGAAAAAAATCCAAGATCTGTGTTGAAAGGGCTTACGCTTGTTTTTTAGAAGGATCTCAGGATAATTACCGAAACTATGGCGAATTAGCGAAATAAAACGTTCGATTGAAAAGTTTCTTCCTTGTCTTTTCAAAATAAAGTGAGGCAAATAAGTCATAAAAGATAAGAAAATAATATTATTTATAAACTAATACAGAGTGATTGTTTTTTAAAATAGCGATTCTTTGAGATATGCGTAAAGGGGCTCTCAAAAATGAACTTGGGAAGAGAAAGTCAGGAGATCGCTATCGGCAACGGAGTTAGCGAGCATCGCTAGATCCACACAAATCAATCTAAAACAACCTTTTTAAAGTGCATCGAAAACCTTTCAAACCTTTTTAAAATTGGAGAAAAAGTTCCTATAAGCGAAAATTATGTGTAGCAAAATTACAAAATCGGAAAAACAGTCCCCAAATATAATTTATAACAACTTAGTTTATAAGAAAGGTAATAATTCATAATATGCCGGGCTAAAAAAAGTGTGCCTCACTTTACATAGGTGCCGACACATTACGATTATTACGAAAATAATATGGGAACGCTCCCTTTTATATTATTAAACCATTTAAGTTTATCAATTTACGTTCCTACATCAGGTAATGTGGACACAAAAAATTTTTAAACCCGTTAAGAAGTTAATTCGCGAGCATTGAGTCCTAACGTGGATACGAGATCGCGTGTTCACAAAAACATTACCCTCTCTAAGCATTAATTATAAGACTTTTTCTTACTTAATTTGTCTATACTTCAGAATAAAAAATAATAACCAGATTGCACTCCAGACGCACGATATTGATCCAATAGTTAGAAATGCAATATCAAAAGGGTCCATATAATTTAATACACCATTTTTCTTTAAATACATTTAGTCAAATTTCTAAAAAACACTGTTAAATAAATCAAATTATATTTATAAATTTATGTTAAAAAACTCATAATGAATATAATAATTTTTATAATTCCACACTCCACTCTTAATGTTAATGAGTTTTACTGTAACTTATATAAAGCCGTCTTGCGCGGAGAGTGGAGGGATAATGGGATAAAAAGATGGAAGAATCTACTTGAATATGCTTTTTGTGAAAAATATCAAATTAAATTTTAAGCTAAAAATGATTGAAAAAAGTGTCAAACTATCGGTCTCATTCCAGAAGCCCAATCTGCAATTTCTGCTAACTTTGCTTTAACTAAAGCGATATTTACATCTAGAATATTCTTCAATAGAGTATGAGCATCATTATCAGGTTGTTCCACGGGTTGAGGATCGTGTTTTATTTTTATAGGAAAGTTATTTTCTTCAATACATCTTCTCAAGTTCCCTACATTTAATTTGGCGATTCCATAAACGCTTAAATCATTATTCGGCAATTGGCTTAAATTATTTAAGTAAGTTAAAGTGTCTGTAGGTCTAGCATATTTACTCCAATCAACAGATAATCCTCCCCTTGCTTGCTCCTTCATAAAGAAGTTTGGTCTGATTCGATCCAAATCCTCCCATTGGCGCCATAAAAACTTTTTAACACCCCGATAAAAACAATGATGTTCCTTGAAATTTTCGGGAGGTTCTGGAGGAATCATGTTCGGGAAATCTTTATTTTTTTTAACCAATTCACAAGATTAGATTCGATCAATGAAAGGTTCATGCGAATATCCAAGAAGTCTTCAGGATGTCCAAAATGCTCTCCGAAGAGATGAATGGTCTCACTATCAATGGGCAAATATATAACCAGATTAAAAATATGGTTTCTCCATTCCACATTTATACTACCATCCTCATCAAGATATATTGAAGGAACGATTACATCAATAAATTCTCTCCTCAATTTTTCTATTACGCTCTCCAAAAGCTTCAACGTTTTTAAGGATAAACTATGCACAGCCTCTAGATTCTCCAGCTCATTTATGAATGTGGAGAGCCTCTGGAATTTTTCCTTCAATTGGTCTATTTTTACATTATGTCTTGATTTAATGGTTATAATATTAAACTCTTGTTCCACTAGATGTTCTTTAGTCCAATATTCTTTTTCTTTAGGCTTAATCCAAATTGGTTCAATCAAAAATTTTAAACTCTTCTCAATCATATTCTCAATCCACCCATTCAAATTCTTTTAATAATTTTAAGCCTTGTTTCTCAGATAAGTTCCGAATTGTTTGTTCTTTATCAATTGCTCTATCAACGACTTCCTTTAACTGTAATAAATCATCATAACTCATTGTTATTACTATATCTTTTAAAATATTATCATTATCTAAATATTCAATTATCATTGAATGTTTTACAAAAGCATATTCTGGAGGTTTAGAAGGATTGTTATAGTATATATGCCTTAAATCTGTAATAATGCGACTTAATGCGAAAAGATGAGGATTATCTCTGCTAAGAGCAGTAAGTTTTGAAAGAATACCTAAGGAATTTTCCATCTCTAATACCTTTTTCAAGGATTCCTTTATATTTTCATCAATTTTCAAATCCATATCATAGTATTTTAATGAACTTGAAATTATATTTTCAAGAAAATCTTCCTTTGTCAGATGAAATGCGTAATAATTAATGTAAAAATGTCCTAAGAAGTCCAAAATCTCGCGTATTTGTCCCTGGTTGAGTGCTGTTTCTTTTGCGATTTCATCCACTATATCCATTGGTGATTCGGGAGAAATAAAATTTATTTTATCAATAATTTGATTCCTTTCGTTTAGTGATAACTTGCAAAAACTTTGAAAAGCTTCCAATTTACTTTTAGGTATTCTTATTTTTAATTTCATTTATTTTGATCATTCCCATTATTTTATTCATAAAATTATTGTTATTATCTTAATTTTGCTCTTTATTTTAATTAATTTATACTTTAAATTTAAAAATTCATAAAATATCTAGATTATACAAAATTCATTGAAATAAATTTTCATCCCACTTTTTTCCCATACATCAAAAATCCATAAATGATGATTAAGATATCTTAGCTTCTATATTATAATAGGATTCAAGAGTTATAAATTTTTAGATCAAACATTTCTTGTCCAACCACCGTTGTAATAGTGTATAGACTTTGCTGTGATGCAGATTTTCTTATTGCGCATTGGATAGATTCCTCTAAGTTTTGTTTCGCCAGTATTTTTAATGTATTGACATTTAGAATTACACTTTTGTTACTTTTTTATTAATTTGTTAATATATTAACGAGGCGAAACGACTGGCTGTTATGACATATCTCTACATAGGGAGTAAGGTTGGCACAAAATATTACGGTTGGGATAGCGTAGGTGGAGTGTCGACAAGAGGTATGAAAGGTCACTTGGCAAAAGCAATAACTTACATACCCAAAAGTAGCAAGCTTTTCGGCGAGTTTTTAGCATGGGCAAAAGACCTCGAAGCGCAAGGTTACTTACAGAACTACAAAGGCACGGTATTAATACAGCCCTACACAAGCAAAGTATGTGCGAAGTGTTATCAAAATACCAGTAAGAAAAAGAGAACGCGAGACGAGAGCAAGCCCTACAACGATTTTACATGTACTGTGTGTGGTGGCACTATAGACCTCAAGAATTCCGTAAATAAAGGTACGGCAGAGGTTTTGTTTTACGAATTAGCGTCACTTGCGCAATTAAACGAGCAGGTCTCCGCTATCGACCGCTAGGACATTAAGTCCAAATTTATAGATAGTGTAACTTAATTGCTCATAATCCTAAATCGCGTAATTCCTCTAATTTTTTTCTTTGAAAATCATTTATTTCATCGGGAATTTTAATTCTTATCTTAACATATAGATTCCCTCTTATATTCGACTTCATATTAAAAAATCCTTGATTTTCTACGATTATTTTCGAATTCTTTGTACAAGGGGGGATATTAATCTTTAATTTTTTTTCTAAACCAGGAACCTCGATATTACCTCCAAGAATCGCTGTTGTAAAAGGAATCACACGTTCTATATACACATCGTCGTCTTTTCTTTTAAATCTGGGGTGGTTTTTTACGTGAATAACCACATATAAATCGCCAGGTTTTCCGCCATTTATTCCTGGCATTCCTCTTCCCTTGATACGCAATTTTTGGTTATCTTTAATACCTTTCTCAAATTTAACAATTAAATTTTTTTTCAAATCGCTTACTGGATCTTGAAACCGAAACGTTTTTTCTCCTCCGCGAAACGATTCCATAAAACTAATTTCCATGTCGTATCTCAGATCGTTTCCATCTCTTGGTACATTACTCTCTCGAATTGTTTTAGATTGTGTAAAATCGCCTTTTTTTGAAGAAACATCAATTACTTTTTCAAGTCCGTTAAAGAAATCATAACTTTTAGGCTTATTTGAATTGTGAACATCTTGATATAACCTAATTTCTGGGGGAGATTTTATTTTAGAATGCTGTCCTTTTAAAATGTCAGGAGTTTTATATACCCATGTTCGTTTACTTCCAGGGAAACCTCTTCTATTTTGATAAAATGAAGGATTCTCTTCAACATCCCTGATTTTATCGTATATTTCTCTTCTTTTATCATCACTTAAAATAATATAAGCTCTGTTTATCTCTTTAAATTTCTCTCCAGATTTATTTTCTTCTGGGTTGACATCGGGATGATATTTTCTTGCTAATTTAAAAAAAGCTATTTTAATTTCTTCCTTAGTTGCGTTTTTACTTACTTTTAGGAGTCTGTAATAATTATTTATCATCTTTTATTCGATTTTTTCAAACAGACTTAAAAAATTCAGTTTTCCTATTTATAATGATAAAAGAAGTTAAATATAAAGGTTTTCTTTCAAATTTCGATTTATTGGGGATTTAAGATTATGTATCTTATGTGATATATAACAATTTCTTATAATCCTAAATTGCGTAAAGGAACTAATAATTTTTTTTGAAATACATTAATACGGTCGGGAATTGCAATTCTTATTTTAACTAATAAATGCCCTCTTTTACCCGAATTAATATTAAAAAAGCCTTGATGTTTAATACGGAGGATTGTAGAATCTTTCGTCTTAGGAGGAACATTAATTTTCATATCTTTTCTAAAACCTGACACTTTGATTTCACCTCCTAATATAGCGGTTGTAAAAGGTATTTCTTGAATTAAATACAAATCGTCACCTCTTCTTTTAAACATAGGGTGTGGTTTTACATGTATGATAATATATATATCTCCTGGATTACCTCCATTTAGACCAGGCATTCCTTTTCCTATAAGGCGTAATTTTTGTAAGTCTTTAATGCCTCGAGGGATATTAATAGTAAGACTTTTTCTTCTTCCAGTTAAATTATTAAAATAATAGTATTTTCTTTTTGTTCCGTAAAACGACTCATTAAAACTAATTTCCATTTCTCGGTATATATCCTCCCCATCTCTAATGATATACCGATTTCGATTTGAATTAGATCTTGTGTCCCTTCTATTGAAAGGCGATTTATATTTACGTCTAAAATTATTGAAATGATCTCTATTATATTGAAAATTATTAGAATTAAAGTATATCCTATTTAAGTCGTAAATTCTTCTTTTTTCTTCGTCAATTAAAACATTGTAAGCTTTAGTTATCTCTTTAAATTTCTCTCCAGATTTTGGTTCCTTTGAATTTATATCAGGATGACATTTTTTTGCCAATCTACGATACGCTTTTTTAATTTGGTCCTTCGTAGCATTTCTATTTACTCCTAAAATACTGTAATAATCGTTAGACATCCTGTTTAGCATCTCTTATTCTGATCTCAATGTATTGAATAATAAAAAAGATGGCATTTTAAAAAATAATATTAACAAATCGATAATAACAAAATGGGAATTATATTTGATCATTAGTAGTTTAATTATAATAATGAAAAAAGAAAAAAAAACTTTTAATTTTTTACTTGGTTGATTTTTTTTCCCAGTCAAAATCTAAGGTAATTAATTTTTTAGTGAATAGATAAGCAACAATCAAAACTGCTGAACACCATACTCCCCACAAAATGTAACCCCATGAAAATCCTTTGCCTGGAGCATTCGATAGGCTTAATATGAGACCTGTAATAAATAGCGCAATGGCTTGAAATATATTAAGTATAATTTGTGGAAAGCCCGCGTATAATCCTGCTTTTCTTCCCTCTCCTGATCTCACATCGGCGTCTTCAGCTAAATCAGCCAACCAAATATATGGGAACAGATACCACCCTCCCATAAACGCTGCGATTGCTAAAACAAAAATTATAGCCACCAAAAAGCTAATTTCACCAGGTATCAATCCTATTAAAGTAAAGGGTAATACTATTATACCAGTCAATAAAATTACTAAGAATGTTTGCTTTTTGCCTTTCTTATCAATTAATTTTTTCCACATAAAAAGAAAAACCATAATTCCAACTAAAAGGCACACAGCAGCAAGATATAGCAAAGTTCCTTCGATTTTTAATACAATAGTAGCGAAGCCTAATATTAATGGTGTTATCATTCCAATAGCTAAAAAAGCAATACCTTGTAACCAACATACACGCATGAAATTTTTATCTTTCAATACTTTTTTTAAGTCTTGAACGAAGTTCATCTCTGCACCTTCAATTTTCTCACCGGTAAAACAAATGCACATATATAAAATAATATTACTACAAGTATTCCAAAGGCAATTATTAGAATTATGAATGTAGGGTCTACCATATTTGTTTTTTGAAAGGATTCAATTAACGGTGGAAACACTAATAGCGTAAAAACTATCCCGATGCCCGCTCCGATAAAACTAAATAAATTCTGGAACGCAGAGGCTTTAGGTCGTTGATGTACAAGAAACTGTTCAGATACCCAACTCTGATAGGGCGTCGTTAATCCTCCGTAAGAGAATTGGAAGATCGCATCCCAGATCAATATCCATATAAACAATAATAATGCTACCGGATTTTGAAGGAATAACATCGGTAATAACGCACATATAAATGCAATAGCCGTCAAAGGAGCATAGACAATCATGAATGGTTTTCTCCGTCCAAATTTCGTTTTAGTACGATCTGAAAGCCATCCCATTAAAAATTGACCTGCCGCAATGCTCAATTTTCCGACAGCCAAGGCGATACCAGATAATATTGGGGGTAGACCGTAAACAGCGATGTAAAGAAAAAGTATGCCAAAATCGACGGTATCTAAAGCAATTCCAGCGCTTAACCTGGGCATACCATATGTTAAGAATTTTCCCGTTGAAGTTTTTCCTTCTGAAGTCATTTCTTTATCATTTCAATTCTTTTATAAAATTTTTAAATTTTAATATTAATTAATTTGGATTATTATTTTATAAAATTGATAGTTTTAAGGATATTAAAATTAAAAATAAGATATTTTAAAAAACTCAAACTATACTCGAATTTAAGTTTATTTAGACGAGTCTTCAAGAATTTCTCCTACATAATAAAAACCAATAAGATTTCCCTTTCTCTGGAATTTTCTTGATACAACCAAGATGATTACATGCTCATTTTCATCTAGTGCATTAATTTTAACTGCGTGTTTAACTGATTCTTCAAAAATCTTTTTGGCATCAAACTTAAAGAAATCGACATTCTCAACATTTATAGGTTGGACTCCCCAGATCAGGTTCAATTCTCTTGCTGTTCTTTTATAAGGAGTTAGAGCGATAATTGGTAAACTTTTATATGGTAGCAAAACAGTCAATTGTATTTTAAATTATAGAAAACAAAAGTAGAAAAAAACTTTGAAATAATTAATTTATAATCTTTTCTGTTTCTTTGATAAAATCTTTCTTTTCTCTGAAAAATAATCTCTGAAGTAATACATCAAATGAACAGCATTTTCACCGCTTTCATTAATGTAATATTTAGTCTTAATTCCACCACCAATCCCGCCAGAAATTCCTTGATCAATCCTTATATATTTCTCTGAAATCTTATTCTTCTCAAATATATAATTATAACTTTTATGTCCTAAATATTTTGCAATCTCTTCACGAGTAACTCCACTTCGTTTTTCCTTCGAAATTTCAAAAAGCGCAATCAAATACTTCAAATTGCTCCTCTCCATTTAATTGGAGTAATCCAGAGAGTTCTTCTTCTAATTGTAGGTAATTTAGTTTCAATTCTTCGTAGAAATGTAAAAATGGCTAAAAAAAAGCACTTTTAGCATCACACAAAATAATGAAAGTAATCGCCAAAAAGAGCCCTCTTCACAAAGGTGATAACCTATGGGAATAGCAAAGAAATACTCTTATTAATTTACTTAGTGATGAACCTTTAGACGAAAAAAAATACAGAATAAAATCTATGGATTGACGGAAGTCGATACTCTAAGGATGTTAAATAATTCTTTTATTTTTCTAAGATTTCTCCTACATAATATAAGCCAATAAGATTTCCCTTTCTTTGGAATTTTCTCGACATTACCAAGGTAATAATATGTTCATTTTCAAAAAGAATCTCTTTTTTTACTCCAAATTTAACTGCTTTCTCAATTAATTGTTCTACATCAAGTTTGAAAAAATCTCTATCCTCTAAGTGAATTGGTTGTACACCCCAAATCAAATTTAACTCTCTTGCAGTTCGTTTATGGGGAGTTATAGCGATAATGGGTACTTGTGGAGGTCGAAATTTAGAAATCATCCTTGCGCCAATTCCACCTCGAGTTATAACCATTATTTTACCCCTAAAGTTTAAATCCACCATTTCTTTCGCTAGTGCGTGGATTGCGTGCCCTAGAGTTTGCGTATGCGTGAGTCTATCTGAGTCGTATTCGTCCGGAATTCTTATAGGCATGTGCTCATTAGCACTAAAGGCAATTTTGTTCATATATTGAACAGCGTTTATCGGATATTTGCCTACAGCTGTCTCTGCGGAAAGCATGACCGCATCCGTTCCATCAATAACGGCATTATACACATCGTTTGCTTCCGCACGAGTAGGAATCGGAGCATTTATCATAGATTCAAGCATTTGAGTAGCCACTATAACGGGTTTTCCTTCCCTATTGCATTTATATATCATCTCTTTTTGTTTTATAGGCACTTGGTCAGGAGAGATCTCAACCCCTAAATCTCCGCGGGCGATCATGATCCCATCACTCACTTCTAAAATTCCATCGAAATTTTCCAGAGCTATTGGTCTTTCAATCTTAGAAATAAGTTTTATATTGTTATTCCCGTAATTTTCGAGGATTTTCTTTACATGAAGCACATCGTCTCCTCCAGATACGAACGAAATCGCCACATATTCAGGATCAAGGTCGGCAATTACTTCTAAATCTTTAATGTCTTTTTCCGTAGGGACTCTCTGTTGTAATTCTACATACGGGATATTTACTCCTTTTTTATTACTAACCGTTCCACCCGCTATAATTTCCCCTATTAGATGATCTTTCTCTTTACTTTTTACTTGAACTTTAATAATACCATCGTTTATAAAGAATATATCACCTTTTTTCATCGATCTTAGTAAGCCGACTAATGGAATTGAGAACTGTTCTTCATCTCCTAAAATCTCTTTCTCAAAAACTTTCACTTCATGTCCAGAAGACAAAAAGTATGCTTTATCTTCTTTAAATTCTCCAACCCGAATTTTAGGGCCTTGAATATCACATAATATTCCAATATACTCGTTAACACTTCGTATTCTTTCAATCAATTCTCTTTTTTCATCGTGAGTGCCATGGGAAAAATTTAAGCGAAACACGTCTACGCCCGCATCCATAAGTTTTCTAAGCATCTCCTTTGATCTCGATGCGGGACCAAGAGTACTTACGATTTTAACCGTGTTTTCGCGGATTAGTCTTTTATATTCAATCTCGCTCATAAATAATCGTTTTAGAAATTAATTCTAATTCTATTATATAATAATTAATATTAATATAATGGTGTCTATCTATAAAAATTATTATTTCAACAGTTCGTTGAATTTCTATAAAAACCTACAAATTTTTATAAAATTCAAAAAAATTGTTTCGCTCCCTCGTTTTAAATAGAATATAATCCAATAATAATTTTAATGAAAGAAAGAAAAACAGGTGAGATATAAAAAATATAAATAAAAGATCTCATCTTCCATTGGATCTATCGAAAATAATCACGTTCACTTGATTCATACAGTCAGAAATACTCCGTTCAAGTAATAGCTCAAAAAATCTGTAATCTCAACGATATATTTCTAACTATTTACAAG
>JAUWBH010000170.1 GCA_030605085.1 Promethearchaeota archaeon
AATAATTATAGGTGTCCCTAAAGAACTTTTCGAAGATAATGTTAATTCTGTAGTTAAAAAAAGCGTAAGTAAAGCTATTGATTTTTTAAAAAATTTAGAGGCTAAAACAATTAATATTTCATTCCCATATCTTAAATATTCGACACCAACATATTATTTAATTGTGTTAAGCGAAGAAGCCTCAAATCTAGCAAAATTTGATGGTTTAAGATATGGTAAGATGAGCGCTAATTTAAATGGTAATGTTTTTGATGTTTACAGTAGGACTCGCGGAGAAAAATTCGGTTCTGAAGCAAAAAGAAGGGCAATGCTAGGATCTTACTTATTAACAGGGGATTTTTATGATACGTTTTACATCAAGGCTTTAAAAATAAGAACTTTAATTAAAAACGATTTTCATAAGGCTTTTAAACAATGCGATGCGATAGTTACCCCTACGATGCCAACCACTGCATTTAAAATCGGAGAATTAATAGATGATCCATTAAAAATGTATCAGATGAATGCGTTAACATGTCCTGCTAATATAACTGGATTACCTGCTTTAACACTTCCCTGTGGATTTGATAATAAAGAACTTCCAATTGGAGTTCAAATTATTGGAAATTATTTTGATGAAAAAACGATTCTTAATATTGCTTATTTACTTGAGCAAAAATTAAATATATTTAGAAAATTGCCAAATATTTAGGAAGGTGTTTAGATTTGAATAAATACGAGGATGTAATAATAGGTTTAGAGGTGCACATTCAGCTCACTAGTTTAAAAACAAAATTATTCTGTAGCTGCAACGCTAATTATCGTGGGGAGGAGCCTAACTTGTTCACATGTCCTATTTGCTTGGGACTCCCTGGATCACTCCCAGTTGTAAATAAAAAAGCAATCGAATTCGCAACAAGGTTGGCGTTAGCATTAGATAGTAAAATTAATGATTCGACATATTTTTTCAGGAAAAATTATTTTTACCCAGATCTCCCTAAGAACTTTCAGATAAGCCAGTATAACAAAGCTGGAGGAAGAGCTTTCGCTGATGGTGGAAGCGTTACAATAAAATTAAACGGAAAGAAAAAAGAGTTAAAACTTAATAGAATCCACCTTGAAGAAGACCCAGCACGATTAGTTCACAAGGGTAGCATCGCAACATCACCTTATACTTTAGTTGATTATAACCGTTCGGGAGTTACCTTAATTGAAGTCGTTTCTGATCCCGTTATGAATTCTCCCGAAGAAGCCCGAGAATATTTAAAGCAATTAAAATCAATAGTACAATACACGGGTATTTCAGATTTAGATTTAGAAGGTTCCTGCAGAGTTGACGCTAATATATCAATTAAAGGTCACGCTCGTAGCGAAGTTAAAAATATAAATAGCTTTAAAGAGGTTGAGAGAGCCCTAAAATGGGAGATTCAAAGGCAAAAAAATATGTTAAAACGAGGGAAAGAATTAATCCAAGAAACGCGCCATTGGGACGATAAAAGAAGAATAACAATCGGTTTAAGGACTAAAGAATTTGAAAAAGATTATAGATATTTTCCAGAGCAGGATTTAGTTCCAATAGATATTGACCAGAAATTTATATCCAAAGTTAAAAAAGAATTGCCTGAAATGCCAGTTGCAAGATCGAAACGCTTTCAAGAAGGATATCAGCTTTCAGAATTTGACACAGATAATTTAGTTTTAGATAAAGACATCGCAGATTTCTACGAAGAAGGGATTAAAATTGATTCTACTTACGGACCTGAAGAGTATAAAATTTATTGTAATTGGTTAATGAACGATATTTCAGGTTGGTTAAACGAAAATAACAAGAGAATTAAAGATACAAAAATAACTCCTAAACATCTAGTTGAGATAATTAATTCGATAAAGGAGGGTAAAATCACCGGAAAGATTGCTAAAACATTTATAGACGAGATTATGAAAGGGACGCCCATTACAAAAATTATAAAGGAATCAGGAATGAAAAGAATTGCTGATAAAGGTACTATTACTAAAATAGTTAAAGACATTTTAAAAGATAATCCTAAAATTGTTGAAGATTACAAAAAAAATCCTAAAGCAATACAAGCACTGATAGGAAAATGTATGCAAAAAACTAAAGGACAGATCGATCCTGAAATAACTAAAGCATTGCTACACGCTGAGCTTTTAAAGCTTGTAAAAAGCTAATCTCTTTTTAAAAAGATAATATTTATATTGTTAAAAATTGACAATATGATTTAATAATAAAATTCTTGTGTTTAAAAATGGAAGAAAACTTTAATATGAATTTGGGTAATTTAAAAATCGAACAATTGAGTTATGTCTATAAGGATATAAAAAAGCAAGCGAAAATTATGGAATCCATCTATGGTGTTCCTAAATTCGCTACTATGGAAGATATAACTCATCAAGGGATATTTCGCGGCAAAGAAACAGAAATAATTATGGACTATGCTTTTGGTCGCTTACTGAATGTACAAATTGAGCTACAACAATGGAAGGCTGGAGACAGTCTTTTTAAAGAATTTCTAGACCAAGGAAAGGAAGGTCTTCATAGCATAGGCATGTATGTAGAAGATTTACAATCATATATCGATGAATTTAAGAAATTGGATATAGATGTACTGCAAACTGGTCAAATAAATAAACAATGGTTTGCTTATTTTGATACTGAAAAAACTTTTGGAATATTACTTGAATTTCAACAAACAGTTAAAAGGAGAAGAAAAAAATAATAAGTATTAACACGGACAATTTCGTGTTTAGTTTGAGAAAAGAATAAAATTTATCCATTTTATTTTAAATTCATCTTATTATTATTTGTATTTTAAAGAAAAATTATTTTTGATATCACCGAGAGATATATAAAAGAACGCGAAAGGCATATTTCACGATCTTGACCTAAGATATCCCTTATAGAATTTCTTAATAGATATTTAATCATTTAATTTTTTATTGATTTAAAAAAAAGGAGATTAAAAAAAAGATTACATTATTTCTTGAATTGCGGCACTGGCGGCTTCTAATTTTAAATTTACGATTCCAAGCTTGCAATCTACGGTAGTTATAATACAAACAACATTTCCTTTAACTTCAGAGAATAAAATTTTACCTTTTTCACTTTCTATCGTAGCATTTTTGAAAACTCCTTGCTCAAGCTCTTTAGTGGCACGCTGAGACGCTTTAAGGATCAATGTCACCATCGCAGCAATGGCTTCAGGGTCTATAGGGGATCCTGGGTTAATCCAGAAACCTTACCCAACCCGGTAAAGCGCTGCCTTTAATTAAGCCAAATTTTTCAATTAAAGCGGCACCATGTACTCCCTTTATAGCTTTTAAGGACACTAAAATTTCGTTTAACTTTTCACTCATTTAACTCATTTAACTCAATTTATTTTATATATTTATACTATATTTAATATGTAAGATTTGATGCTATTTAATTTTTCAATAAATTATATTTCAAACAAAAATCTATTTCGAGAATTTTCTAAATTGGACGAGTAAAAAAAAAAAGAAATTAGGGAATACCTTGGATATAGGCTATTTTCCGCTAAAAAATAAATATAAATAAGTGTATGATTTTATTTGTTACAACTGAAATTGAATTAAATTTAATACAAATTAGGATGTGAGATTTTATGGAAGACGATGTCAAAAAAGCTAAGAAGCTATTTAAACAAGCTTGGGACGCATTAAACGACTTTTTTGACGAAAAACGGAGCGATGAAGTGATAGAAAAAGATAAAGATGCACGGAAAGGAAAGGTTGCTCTAGCGAAGTTTCATAAAGGTTTAATTGGAAAAACTGACCAGATTAACTTTAGAATATTAATTGGTAAAGATAAGGAACTCGGTGACCATATTTACGAAGCCGTATATAAAAGCGATAAAAAAGAGCCCTATATTTACGATTTTGATGTTAAAAAAGGACGACCTATTAAGACCGTCTTAACAAATTTCAAAGAAGATGATTGGAATGGATACAAAAAGGTTAAAAAATATAAATCGTTAACTAAATTTTTAGAGCAGTCCTATAAAAATGGAATATACTATAATGGAAAGAAATACAAGAAAGTAGATGCCTTAAAAGTTTTAATTAATGGGCTTAAAAGATCGTTAGAAGCTGTTGGAGAAGATGTAAAAGAGAAAAAAGGAGTTAACCACGAACAAGCGAAGAAAATTGCTAAAATCGTAGCAATCTCAGTAGCAACTATAGCTATCTCAGCAGCTTTAATTCCAGCAGCGGGTGTCTTAGCGGCTGAATTATTAGGTGGAGGAGAGATTACGGGAGCCGTATTAGGTCAAGCTGGACAAGCCGCAACAGAAGGACTACAAGGGTTAGCTGATCCTACAGAAATAGCAAGAAGGATTGCCGCCAAAGTAGTTACGAAAGGGAAATCTCTGAAAGGTTAAAAAATTTCTTCTTTTTCTTACAATTTTTTATTATATGTTAGAATCTGTTGAAATAATTTGAATATCGTTTTATTCATTTTGATAGTCTAGGTTAAATTAGATTAAAAGAAAGCTTATAAAATCAGAGATTTTTATAAGATTTTATAAATATTGATAAAATTTTAACGATCTGTTGAAACAATAAAAATAAAAACCAAATTTAAAAAAAAGAATAATTTTAAAATAAATTACATCTTAATCATAGAGCCGATTGCATCCATTAAAATTTCTTTTCGAGGTGCTCCCTTTAATAATTCCGATTTAACCCTATCGGCTAAGATTTGAGGTGTGAAGGGTTTTCCATTATTACTGATAACATTGTAAGTATGCCAACCTTGAAATGCCCATACCCGATCGCCTACAACTCTGAACACTTCTCCACTGATTTTACTTCCCGCATCAGACGCTAAAAACACAACCATAGGTGCGACATTACTAGGATGGAATACATCAAAACCAGCCTCATCTGTTTTACTCATAACATCTGCCATTTTTGGGGTGGCGTCAGTAGTAAGTCGTGTTCGAGCAACTGGGACAATACAATTGATAGCCGCATATTTACCTCTTTTCATTTCCATTGAAGCTATAACTGTGAAAGCAGCGATACCCGCTTTGGCAGCTCCATAATTAGATTGACCTATGTTGCCTAAAAGCCCGGCATCTGAGGCAGTATTAATAATCCTACCTGGAAATTTCAAATTTGGATTTCCTTTAACTAATTCCCTAAAGTACGCGCAAGCATGACGAGTTAAATTAAATGTACCCTTCAAGTGAATAGCGTGAACCACATCCCATTCCGCTTCAGACATGTTTACAAGCATTCGATCTCTAAGAACACCTGCATTATTTACTACAATATCGATTTTTCCAAATTCAGAAATTGCCTGATCAATCATTCCTTTTGCTTTATTAAAATCGGTCACTGAATCATAGTTACCGACTGCTTTTACACCTAAGTTTTTAACTTCTTCAACAACTTGATCTGCTACCTTCGTTTCCGCTCCTGATCCATCGAAACCAGCCCCTAAATCGTTAATTACTAAATTACACCCTTCTTTTGCCATTGCTAAGGCTTCCTCTCGCCCTAATCCTCTACCAGCGCCTGTTATAAGAGCAACTTTTCCATCTAATATTCCCATATTTTCTCACTTCATTATTTTTATTTTATTTTATTTCAATGTAGTATGATTAATTAAAATTCAATTTTTTAATAATTTTTTTAAAAGGTTTTTTTACCTCTATTTCTATAACCAAGAAGTTATTATAATCGTAAAGAAGATTATGATTTATTTTCTCGATTCATAATTTCGGGTTAATCGATAGAAATTATATTGGTTTTCAATTCTTATAATCAAGCGATTTTTTACCATCTCTCTTAAGCAAGTTAAACGCTCGTTAGACCGAAACCCTAACTTCGATTTTAACTCGAGCAAGGTCATTGGTCCCTTTTTCAACTCAAAAAGTATTCGTTTTTGAAGAGACTTGTTAAGTTCGAAATGTTTTAAACAACTCATAATTATTGAATTTTTAGATCTTGAAATATTTAAACTACTTACCTTTCTAATGATAAATTGAAATTCAATTTTCTAAAAATATTTTCGAGGATTTTTTTAACTCATGATTTAAAAGAAAAAAGAATTGATTTGTTATTTCAATAATTATCTACAGCTTTTTTTATGTCCAGAAAAACAGTCACTACAAAAATATTCATGACATACAGGACATGTCTCTGAACACATATCGCAAATGTCATTTCCACACTCGAAACATATATAAATTTCGTCAGCTATGTTTTCTCCACAGCTACGACATATTTGTTCTTCTTCACTCATTTTAATCGTTCCATTTATTGTTGAGATAAAAATAATTATAATTATATATTGTTTTAATTATTTATCCTAACCGCTCAAGAAAAGATCCCCATTTATGGGGATGAGGAATTGAGCCTTATTTTTTCGGAGAAAAAATCAAAAAACCACCGCCCCGTAATCCATTTAAACGATAATTCCCTCTTTTTACAAGTAAATGATTCAGGCTGTGAACATTCGGATATATCCAAATAAGACGCAACGGATTCAACTTCACAAGACAATCGGATGTAGTCGCTTCGTCTTTAACCAAATGTTAAACGAGAGGAAAGAAGTCTACGAACGGTTAAAGGACGATAAGGACACTCTTAAGAAGTATAAATATAAAACCGAAAAGCAATACAAAGCAGAGTTTCCATTTCTAAAAGAAGCGAACTCTATTGCTTTACAATCCTCAAGAGATCAGTTATTTGAGGCGTATCAAAAAAATTTTAATGGGCTGAAGAATGGTCGTAAAACTGGCTTTCCGAAATTCAAGTCAAGGAAGGGAAAGGAAAGCTATACTACCAAGCAAACGAACGAAAATATCAAGATTGATTTTGAACAAAAGAAAGTAAAGTTACCAAAATTAGGATGGATAAAATTTCACGACGAGAGGGCGTTTTCCGAAAAGATCAAACGCGCCACCGTCAAAAAGACGAAATCGAACAAGTATTTCGTGTCTTTCACCTTAGAAGCTCGAGATGACGCGAAAGAGAAACGAATAATACGCGAACGAGATATAACCGCGTTTGATATGTCGGCAAACGAGTTCCTGGTGAACGATATTGTGAAAATGGAGAACCCACGCTTCTATCGTTCCGAAGAGAAAAAGATCAAAAAACTCCACAAGGAACTTTCGCGAAAGAAGAGAGGTTCTAAAAACCAAGAAAAAGCGCGATTGAAATTGGCACGGCACTACGAGAAGATATGCGATCGGAAAAAAGATTGGACGCACAAGCTCACCAGAAAATTAGCCGATACCTTTGATGCCATCATTTTAGAGGATTTAAATGTGAAAGGGATGCAAAAGTTCAATTCGGGGCTTTCAAAATCGGTTTCGTTAGATTTTTCGTGGTCTCAATTCACGATCTATTTAAAATATAAAATGGAATGGAAAGGAAGGCATTTCGTTCTCGTTGATAGATTTTTTGCGTCAAGCAAGTTGTGTTCGCGCTGTGGTTGGAAAAACAACAACCTTACCTTATAAGAAAGAGCGTGGACTTGCTTAAATTGCGGGACTACGCATGATAGAGACGAAAATGCGTCTATTAATCTGAAAAAGGAAGGCATGAGAATCTTACGAGAAGAGAAACGTATCACGATCATCCATGATGATACCCCTACCGTTGGAACGACGGGAAGTCACGCCTTTGGAGAAGATGTAAGACCTAAAGAGATTATTCGGAATCTCTTCGGGCAGTTTTCGAGGAAGAAGGAATCTCGCCCTTTTAAGGGCAAGTAGTTCAAAGCGAACCAATTCTCAAAAATAAAACTGGTTAAAAATTTCTTTTTAAGAAACCGTTAATATTGTTTTTAAAATCCATAAGATGACTTTGACACAGACAATCAGAACAACCAAATTTTTTAATTTATCCATCTGAACTACTTATTAATTCTTGAGCAATAACACATTCAATTTTTTGTTTATGTGGAATTAAAAATAATCGGGCAATATTGACTCCATTATTTTTAAGTAAATAATCAATATGCCAATGCGTTTTTTTTTTGTCAGGTGAGCGTAAATGCCTTTTAACTCTACTTTCTAAAGTGGAAGATCCCGATTTTCCCATAGCAGAACCAACATATAAATAAAAACCTTCCTTAAAAAAAAGCTCACCAAGCTTACCAATTTGAATATTAATGTCATCTATTATTCTTATAACTAAAATATAGCTTCCTATCATTCAGGCTTAAAACCACCACGTAATATGATATTTGCGGCAAGCTTAGCAACATTTCCAACGAGTTTTGAACAATGATCCATCATTCCAGATTTAAAAGCTTCCGCTAATTCTTTTTGATCCCAAAGATTAAATGTTCTTCCCATTAGAGATTTTTGAACATCGTTGCATCGACAAGACCCATATTCTTTAACATATTGATCGTGTAGTTTTTTAACGAGCGTATATGATTTCATAGGCTTCATCATATTCTTAAAATCTTTGTGTTCTCTCCCAAAAAGATAACCTATTACAATAGATGCCCCAACGAGAGCTCCACACGAACCATCTCCGGTTAATCCTAGCCCATCAGCTAATCCACTGGCACCTTTGAAAATATCATCGTTCCAAATACCTAAGGACTCAAAAATGGCGGCTATAACTGTTTGACCACATCCAGTACATTCACGTTCGTACTTTTGTCCAAGCGCGAAAGCCTTGGTTAAAATCTGATCTTTTTGTTCTTTCATTTGATTATATAAATTAGCCGAAAATTATAAAGTTAATGCTATTATAAATCTCATTACATATTGCTTTTTTTAAGGTTTATATCCATTGTCTAAGATAATTTTTGTTGCGAGTTTGGCAACAGTACCTACTAGTTTTGGGCAATGATCTGGTAGTCCACCAGGAGCCATAACCTCAGCTAATTCGTTCATATCCCAAAGATTAAACGATCTTCCCATAAGAGATTTTTGAACATCGTCGCACCGACATACCCCATATTGTTCAACATATTGATCGTGTAATTCCTTAACAAACTCGTAAGATTTAAAAGGTTTAAAGACATCCTTGAAATCTTTACGTTCTCTCCCGAATAGATAGCTTATTACCATTGATGCTCCTACGAGAGCCCCGCATGCACCATCTCTAGTTAATCCTAGTCCATCAGCCAAACCGCTAGCTGCTTTGAAAATATCATCGTTCCAAATACCTAACGCATCAAACATAGCGGCAATGACACATTGAGCACATCCGGTACATTCTAACTCGTATTTTTTTCCATGTTCGAAAGCTTTTTCTATAATTTGATCCATCGAATCGTTCATTTTATCACCATTCATGTTAACTATAAAATTAAATTATATTTAATCTAAATAGTTTGTAAAAAGTTAAATTTTTTGAAATAACTTATTCCATAAGATAACATAAAAAGCAAATTAGGGATAATTAGATGAACGAACTTTTTTTTTCAGATAAACATTACGCATTACGAGAGGAGGTGAAAGAATTCTTATTGAAAGAATTAAAACCTATAAAAGATGAAATAAATCAGCAAAATAAAGTCCCTCTTTCTTTGATTAAAAAAATTGGTGAAAGGGGATTAATTGGCCCCCTAATTCCAAAAAGATATAACGGTAAGGAAACTGGAATGATTGCTCATTGTTTGATTACTGAAGAAATTTCAAAACTTAATGTAGCTGTGTCTGTTACTCGAACCCCATGTATCTTAATGAGTTATCTTGTAAACAATTACGGTAACGAAAATCAGAAAGAAAATTTCTTAAAAAAAATGTCTACAGGAGAGAAATTGTGTAGTATCTGTATTACAGAAAAAGAAGCGGGCTCTAATGTGGCAGGGATAAAAACTCAAGCAGAAAAAAAGGGAGATCATTATATTTTAAACGGTTCTAAAAAATTTATAACCAACGCCGGAATAGCAAATTATTATTTTATTTGGAGTATTACCAATCCGAATGGAGATCCTAGAAATGGAATGAGTGTTTTTATGGTTGAAAAAGACACACCTGGGTTTACGATTGAAAATCCCTATGGATTAATGGGAATTCACGGCATACATAATGGAATACTTCAGTTCGAGAATGTAGTAATTCCAAAAGAAAATCTTATCGGGGAAGAAGGAAGGGGTTTTCAGAGTTTAATGGCAACTTTTAACGTAGAGAGAATGACTTTAAGTTCAGAGTGTAATGGCATTTCTTTGGCTGCCTTAGAGGATTCTAAACGATATGCTAAAAGCAGGATTCAATTTAATAAACCAATCTCCAGCTTTCAAATAATAAAATTAAAGATTGCTGAAATGGCAACTAAATTAAGAGCTTCTCGATTGTTGACTTATAGCGCTGCAAAATTACATGAATTAAATATCAATGCGACTAAAGAAGCATCTATGGCTAAAGTATTCTCAAGTAAATCTGCTGTAGAAATTGCATCTGAAGCTGTTCAGATACACGGTGGGGATGGATATACAGATGATTACTCGGTTGAAAGATACATGAGAGATGCGAAGTTTTTTATGATCGGCGGGGGGACCACGGAGATACAGAACTTAATTATTGCCCGGGAGGAGTTAAAATGAAAAGTCTCAGATAAGAGATAAGATATCAATTAGACCCTGATGATATTCATTTAGAAATGATTATTTAGTACAAGCAAGAAATTTCTTATATATTGACAAATTAAAAAATAAAGCTTTCTATGACAGATTAGGATCTTTTTGACCTAAGTTTCCTTAGATATTCTGGAAATGCAGTTGTGATTTGTATATTTGATTTTAGCACTATGTATCGCTCGTTGTTGTATATGAGTTCTTCAATCACTTCTCGCTCTTTTAAAAATTCAATGGTTTCGATTAAATTATCTAAAGTTTTTTTGGAGACCAGTTTTGGTATTTTGTCCCTTTGTATTAATCCCTCTCTTAACTTTGAAAGTAGGTTATACATTTTTGAATCAGCCATTATGTGGAACAATATATTGGCGTCTTCTTCTAATTCCTTTTCAGTTTTAGTTTCATATAAATTAAAATATAATTGCACTTTTGGGAGTAATAAATCTATTAATTCAGGTATTTCATCGAAGTATTCAATCACACTATCCGGCGGTATTCTTTCTATAACAACTTCTTTTAATAGAATTATATATTTTTCGACCCGACCTATCTGATTTATAAAAACTAATTGCTCATCAAGCAAAGCGCTAATCATAGTATCAAAATCATTATCGGGAAAATTTTCAATGAACCAATCTTCTAATTCTTCCAGTGTAAGTGGCCCTTTAGACAATTCTTGAAGCGTAAAATAAATATGTTTTTTTCTCAATAAATCGGCAATTTTTTCTTCTTCAGTTCTTTCCCTAGTACTTTCAACTACTGCCCAATATAATTCTTTAACCCATAATTTTACCAAAGAATAGTTATTTAAAATATTCTCTTTCTTATCATTGTCATACCTGTTTAAATCATCTCTATGAAAAGCGGTGAAAATCTCTTTGTCTGATTGCAAACTTTTAGAAAATTTCTGAAGCAAGGATGAGATCTGTTGTTCAATTTCGGGAGTGGGTTGTTGCTCAAAGATTGCCGAGACCATTAGCATTTCTCTATTTCCACGAGCTATATTAGAATAAATTTCAAAATAATAATTCAAAGAGGTAAAATTTTCAAACGCATGAATAAAAAAACTTTCACTAAGCGGTTGATCCATAATGTGAGTAATTACCAAAGAAAATTCATCACTCAAATTTTTTGGATACGAATAATAGATAGAGGGACCAATCTTTCGATTAAAAAACGATAGCACAATTATGGGATTCATATTTATTATTATTATTATTATTATTCTTTAAAAATATTATGGAAGTCTTAGTTTATAATTCTATTTTACAGAGATGGAAATTGTCTTATAGTCATAGAAAAGAAGAATAGATTAAAAAAAAAAGGAGTAAGAAAAAAATTTTATTAGTAATTATAAAAGCCTTTTTTAGATTTTCTTCCTAATAAATTGTTATCAACCATATCTTTTAGGAGGGTACTTGGTTTATATTTATCACCAAACTCTTTCGTTAAATACTCTCCTATCTTTAAATAAACATCCATACCCACGAGATCACTGAGTTCTAAAGGCCCCATAGGAAAATTGAACGCTAATTTACAAGCAACATCAATATCTTCTGTACTGGCGATTCCTTCCATTTTCATTTTTACAGCTTCATTACACAATACGTAAATAAGACGCGTTGTCACAAACCCTGGTGCATCGTTTACGGTCACGACAGTTTTATTTAAACTTTCAGAAAATCTTTTTGATGTCTCTAAAACATCATCCGAAGTATTCTTGTTTTTTATTAATTCAATTAATCTCATAACTGGTGCTGGGTTAAAAAAGTGAATACCGACGATTCTTTCTTGATTTTTGGATTTTGAAGCTATGTCGGTGATACTTAAAGAGGATGTGTTAGACGCGAGAATTACATCTTTATCGCAGATTACATCTAGCTCGGAGAACAATTGCTGCTTTAAACTCATGTCCTCAAACACGGCTTCAATTACCATTTGAACACCTTTAACAGCTTCATCTCTATTTGCATTTAAATTAATTCTGTTAAGGATATTCTCTGCCTCTTCTTTAGAGATTTTGTTTTTGGCAACAAAAAACCTCTCTAAATTTTTTTCAATTGCCTTTTTTGCTTTATTCAATATTTCTTCGTTTACATCAACTAAGTTTACATTATATCCATAGGTTGCTACTAATTGTGCGATTCCGGCACCCATTATACCACTTCCTATGACACAAATCTTTTTTATATTCACCATTTTTAATTTCCTTTTTTTTTAAGATTTTATTTATGCATAGAAATAAAGTGTTAGTAGCACTAATTTTTTGACACAAATCAGCAATAATTATTTGTCAAATTATGTCACTAAATTTGAGATTTTACGTGATATTTTTACATTAATAATGAACTTAATAAAAAATAAAAAATTAATTATTTTCATTA
>JAUWBH010000163.1 GCA_030605085.1 Promethearchaeota archaeon
ATTTTTTTATCTTTTTTTTTAAAAATTATTAATCGATCTTATAGATGGAATTATATCTAAGTTTAAAACCTCAAACAGAAGTATTTATTTAAAATAATTATCATCATCACCTTAAAATAAGAAATAAAATTAAGTTTAAGAAAGGAAGTGTTTCAATATTACGCAACATCGATTTAGATTGACTGGTGTGCCTCCTGACCAAGCTATAAAGCTAATTGAAGTAGACCAAAATCTACTAATTAACGACATTAAAAAAATTATTAAGCATCAATATAAGCTAAATCCTATTTTAGATATTAATTTCATTTTTAAAGGTAAAGTTTTACCAGAACAACTAAGATTTTCGAAAATTGGTATCCATCCTAAAAAGGATGTCATAACAGTAATGGCGCGTCAGCAGGGGGGCGCACATTTCCATTAAAACATTCTATTTAAAATAAATCTATATTTTTTCTTTTTATTCTTAAATATAATTTCTAATTTTGAGAATTTAGATTTTAAATCGCGGAATTACTTTTTTTGATCGCAAACTTATAATTTTCAGAATTATTTCATTTAAATATCTATAAAATATCTAAAAAGGTAAATTAAATGAAAATTGCTGTATTAAATGGAAGTCCTAAAGGAGATCGAAGTGCTACTATGCAATATATTTTATACATTCAGAAGAAATTTCCACAGCACGAGCTCAAGATTTTAAATGTAGCACAACAGATTAAGGTTCTTGAGAAAAATCAAGAAAAGTTCCAATCAATTATAGAAGAAATTAAGACATCGGATGGGATTATATGGGGCTTTCCTCTATATGTTATGCTTGTATCAGCCCAATATAAGCGATTCATTGAACTTATTACAGAAAGAAACGTAATGGACGCGTTTAAAAATAAATACGCAGTATTAGTATGTACATCAATCCATTTCTACGATCACACTGCTGTCAACTATATAAATGCTATTAGTGAGGATTTAGAAATGAAATTTGTAGGATTCTTTTCTGCAGATATGTATGATTTAATGGTAAAAACGGAAAGAGAACATTTAATCTCATTTGCAGAGAATTTCTTTTATTCGATAGAAAATAATCTTCCTACATCAAGGAGATTTCCTCCTCTAAAATATCGAGATTTTGATTATACACCTAGTGAAATCGAAGATGGTAAAGAAAAAGTCGATGCAAATGGGAAGAAAATTCTGATAGTAACAGACTCTACAGATGAAAAAACAAATCTAGGGAAAATGATTAAGAGATTTCGAAATTGTTTTTCTGGAGAAGTTGAGGTCATAAATATTTACGATATTGATATTAAAGGAGGGTGTTTGGGCTGTATTCAGTGTGGGTATGATAACCAGTGTGTTTATAAAGATAAAGACGGATTTGTGGAGTTTTTTAACACAAAATTAAGAACTCCAGACATCTTGATTTGTGCTGGAACCATAAAAGACAGGTATTTATCCTCTAGATGGAAAATGATATTTGATAGAAGCTTTTTTAATGGTCATACCCCTACATTAATCGGAGGTCAAATTGGATATATTTTATCAGGCCCATTAGGACAGATTTCCAATCTCAGACAAATTTTTAATGCGATGACCGAACTTCAAGATTGCAATCTTGTCGATATTGTAACAGATGAATATGGTGACTCAGAAGAAATAGATTTATTATTGCATAATTTAGCAAAAAAAGCAATACAATTTTCAAACTCCAATTATGTTAAGCCAGGAACTTTTCTTGCTGTAGGAGGGAAAAAAATATTTCGGGATGCAGTATATGGTAGAATGCGCTTTGTTTTCCAAGCAGATCATAGATACTATGAAAAGACCGGTTTTTATGACTTTCCGCATAATGATGAAAGAGCTAAAAAAATGAACGATATGTTTATTCCCTTGATAACTAAAAATGAAAAATTCAGAAAGGAATTTTATTCGAGGGTCAATTTTGAGATGATTAAACCTTTACAAAGCGTTGTGAAAGATCCTAAGAAATAGACATTATACTAAGTCATATTAAAATAATTATAATTTTTGTATAATTTCTTTTATAATTATAACAATTTCATTAGCAACTTTTTTTATCGTATCAGTTAGCTGAAAATCAAAAAATGGCAAATTTTCATTCTCATTTTTATCGTCAATTGTAAACTCGTCATCTTTATAAAGATTAAGAACTCTAAATCCTTCTAAACTTTCTGGAACAATTCCAATCATAAATACAGATAAATTTTGAATTTTATCAGCTATTAAATCAATTATAATATGGATTGGGATAGTATGAGTAGAAATTGGAACATATTCACTGATATTTCCTCGTTCCAATATTGCGACAGTTCCAGGTGGTGCGCTTAAGGTGCATGTATCCAAAATTACTATATGAGAGGGGTAAAAATTTATGATTTCGTCAATTCTTGCCATTGGATCTACACCACCGTTCATAAATAAGAACCTCTCGTTAGAGTAGGTTAACAACTCACTTATAATATAAGGTCCAACCCCATCATCGCTCATCTTTTCCTCACCAATGCCTAAAAACACTACTTTTGTTGCGCCTTTTAGTCGATTTAACAATTTTTCTAGCATTTCCTTCATGTCCAGTTAAAAAATATTTCATTTCAGATTAAATTTTCAGATTAGAAAAGATTTAGATAAATTGTTTAACCAAGGATGGTTAAATTCTTTAATCAGAGAAGATAATTATTATTAGCACATGACGGAAAATTCATCAGAAAAGACCGAGAAAATTCAAATAGAAGGAATTATTGAAGGAGATAAAGTCTCCGTAACAGATAGTGAAGGAATCGATGATTTTTACAAAAATTCTTACATAGGAACCTTGGAACAAAACGACAAGGGCTTAGAAATTTTAATTTTAAACGCAATGGAAGTTCTACTTTTGTGCGAAAGACGCCGGATATTGTTATGGGAAGATAATGATAAAAGTAAAACGCAACACGATTTTGAATCGTTACTAATTTATTTTACTCAATTTGACGATAAACTATGGCACAAATACACTATTTATATGGACTTGAGAAAAAGGGGATATATAGTCAGAGCAGGATATGGAGATGGAATAGAATTTCGCGTCTATAAAAGAGGTGCTGATTTTGAAAAAGATTCCGCAAAATATTTGATATATCCCGTTTACGAGGGAACTCCTATTGAATTAAAAGATTTGGATAAAATATCCAGAGTTGCCATGAGTTCTAGAAAAGATTTAATAGTCGCGACAGTAGATCGGTTGAGTAAACCCATCTATTATAGCGTTAAGAAATTTCAAATTTCAAACATAGAAGAAAGCACTGATTTAGAGAATGCCAAATAAATTCGTATGCGACACATCAGTAATATTTAATGGGCAAATTCTTTCATTAATAGAAGATGGAGAATTAGGAGAAAATCCTGAAATTTATGTTTCTAATATTGTTATTGCAGAAGTCGAATATCGAACGAACATTCATAAAGAAATAGGATACTTCGGCTTGAACGTATTAAAAAAGCTAAGAAAATTACATGATGATGGTGTGATAACGCTTCATGTAATCGGAAAGCGCCCAACAAGAGAAGAGATTAAAATGGCGCCAGGTGGTGAGCTTGATGCACTTATACGTGAGTCGGCACTTCAAAACAATGCGTTGCTCATTACAGCAGACCGCATCCAAGGGGAGGTTGGAGTTTTTGAAGGATTAGACGTATTATTTGCTTGGGAAAAAAAAGCACCTAAAGAAAAAGAATCGCTTTCGCTAAAGTTATTGGAATATTTCGATGAAAAGACAATGAGCGTTCATCTCAAACGAAATTTACCTCCTTATGCGAAAAAAGGTGCCCCTAGTAATTGGCATCTGGAACAAATTAGCGATGAATTAATTAGCTCTCAATTGATTGAAGACATTGCTCTAGAAGTAATAGAAAATGTAAGGGAAGACGAACATTCCTTTATAGAAATAGAAAAAGAAGGAGCTGTAGTTGCACAATTACACGAATTCAGAATAGTCATAACTCGGCCTCCATTCTCAAAGGATGTAGAAATTACTGCAACTCGTCCACTTGTCAGTTTAAAATTATCCGATTACTCAATCGATAGTAGATTACAAAAAAGATTACAAAAAGCGGAAGGTATATTAGTTTGTGGCTCTCCAGGAGCGGGAAAATCAACTTTTTCAGCAGCACTGGCAAATTTCTACTTAAGTCAAGATAAAGTAGTAAAAACGCTTGAAAGTGTGAGAGATTTACAAGTCAGACCTGAAATTACTCAATACACAAAATTAGAAGGTAATCTTGAGAATTCAGCGGATATCCTCCTACTCGTAAGACCTGATTTTACCATTTTTGACGAAGTACGTACCTCAAAAGATTTTCAAATTTACGCAGATTTTCGATTATCCGGAGTTGGAATGGTAGGTGTTGTCCATTCTTCTTCGGCCATTGATGCAGTTCAGAGATTTATCAGGCGCGTTGAACTTGGAATGGTTCCTTCCATCATTGATACAATAATTTTCATAGAAGGAGGTGATGTCAGTACTGTTCTGGTGTTAAAAATGACCGTAAAAGTACCTCATGGTTTTAGAGATAAAGATCTCGCAAGACCCGTAGTTGAGGTTAGGGATTATAAAACAGGTCAACTTGCATTTGAAATATATTCCTTTGGACAAGACATTGTAATAAATCCTATTAATCCGCTAAAAACTAGTAAATCTAAATCTAATTTGAATTATTCAAAAAATTTTAGAAAATATAGGAAAGATAAATTTGAAAAAAAAAGAATTGAGCTTGATGTTTTAATAAAGAAGGATAAAGTAATTTTAAAAGCAGATCAAAAATACGCAAGCCAAAATATCGCGGTTTTTGCAGAACAGCAACAAGTGTTTACGGGTTCATTAAGTAGGAGTAGTGAGATTATGCTTTCATTATCAAATAAAGAGGGAAGACGAATTCTTAAGGAAGCAGATCGAAATAAGAAAATCTATGGTAAAATAAGATAACCTTATCTATTTTTTACAGCTGGTTTTCGATGAGAAATTAATCAATTTTCATCATGGTTTTTACTTTTTTTGGAAAAATAAAATAAAACTAGCTATTCTTCGTCGTTATCTTGTGATGTGTTATTATTTTTCATAATCTTTACTTTTTCCACGATTGGTGGTAAAACATCGGCAATATTGTCAAAAAACCTTAAATCTGCTATATTATCGTAAGGTGTATCTCCTTTATTTAAAACGATTAATCTTGCTCCGTTCCTCAATGCGATTCCTGGCATACTAGCAGCAGGAGTCACTACTAAGGAAGACCCTATTACAAAAAAAACATCGCTTGTAGCCGATCTTCTTATTGATTCTTCAAGATCGTCTGCTGGTAATGGATCTCCAAAATTCACTATGCTATTAATTAACCTTCCTTCACAATCTGGACAATTTGGCTGATTTTTTCGAACTCTACTCATTCTATACCCCCTACCCAATTTTTTTTTGTTCCAGCCTGCGTCTTCAAAAGTCAATTTTTTTCCACAATTCAGGCATTTCATAAAGTACATGTGTGTGGCATATGAAGAATTACATCATATGATTCCATGCAGTTCCGCCAATTTTTCAAACGGAATGCCTGATTTTGCGTGAAGACCATCTATATTCTGTGAAATTAGATAATCTAATTTTCCCATTTTTAATAAATCTACAAGTAAATAATGGCCTAAATTAGGTTTAACTTGATCCCAAGGGGGTGATTTAGGAGGCGGTAATCCCTTATCTCTCCTCGTCCACATACCATCAGGTCCACGAAAATCGGGTAATCCGCTATCTGTAGAAATACCAGCGCCAGTAAAAACAACTAGTCGTTTTGATTCAGCGATCCATTTAGCTGCTAAATTTATTTTTTCTTCTAGATCTAAATTCATATTAAACAAAAAGAAAATTAATTATAAAAAATAAATTGATTTGAAAGATTCTAGAAAATAAGTAAGCCAATTAGAATAAATTAAAATTAGCTATCTTTTACCATAACTCGGACTTTTTCTATAATAGGAGGAAGGACATCTTCTATTTTATTGGAAAACATCACATCTGTCATGTTATCGTAAGGAGTTTCACCCATGTTTAAAATAATCAATTTTGCTCCATTTGTTTTCGCGTAATGAGGCATATTTGCCGCAGGGGTAACTACTAGAGAAGATCCAATCACAAAAAAGACATCAGAATTTTTAGATCTTTTTATTGATTCGTATAATTCGTCTTCAGGCAGGGGATCTCCAAAATTCACAATACTATTAATTATCCTTCCTTCACAGTGAGGACATTTGGGTTGATGTTTTTGGACTGGCATGGTTCGATATCCTTTACCCCAAATATTTTTATCCCATCCTGCCTCTTCGAAAAGCATTTTTTTATTACATTCCAAGCATTTCATGTAATAAAGATTACCATGAAGCTCGCTCATCTTCTCGAAAGGTATTCCACTTTTTGCGTGAAGCCCGTCAACATTTTGAGAGATCAAATAATCGAACTTACCCATTTCTAATAACTCTACAATTAAAAAATGATTTTTGTTGGGTTTAACTTGATCCCAAGGTGGAGACTTCGGAGGTGGCAAGCCTTTGTCCCGTCTCGTCCACACTCCATTAGGACCTCGATAGTCTGGTAAGCCCGAACCAGTTGAAATTCCCGCACCTGTAAAAACTACTAATCTTTCTGATTCTGCAATCCATTTTGCTACTAACTCAATTTTAGATTTTAAATCTACCATAATAAATCCATAAAAAAATGATTATAAAAAGATGATGACTTTTAATAGAAAGACAAATTATTAAGACACTATTTTTTTCCATCGAAAGGAATATTAGGTGTTCTATATTTAACTCGTTTTCTTGCTAAACTGAATTCATAACTCTCAATCATTTTATCATATATTTCTCTACTGAGAGAGATTCTATATGCATACGTCACTTGTCCATTTTCATCAAAATATTGTCGTCTTTGTACTTTATATGGTAAATCAAACTTATGCTTAACACCTCTAATAAACATCTCACTTTTAGAATCAATAATAGGGAGAGAATGCTTTGAGCCTGAGGAACCATCTCCATCGTAAAAACCTAATAATAAAGATAAATCGTTTTTAGTATAGCTCCCTCTATTTCCTAATGATCTAGGCCATTTTATTTTGTCTGATTTTTTACCCGGGGGAAAACTATGTGCTTCCATGTGATCACCAAAAATATAGCTACCAAACCGCAGTCTTACAATTGGTTTTTTTGTTACCTCACCCGTACTTTTATCAATAGTCTTATTATGAATATATTTAAGTTTAGTAATTCTAAAATTAATAGCTTTTGCAAATCTCCTAACTATTTCATGGTCTTTTTGATGAATGCCTACTTCAATATAGCTTGTTCCTCGTCTTTTATATAGTCCTCCTTCTGCTAATAAATGACCATAAAAATAATTTTTCTCTTCAGTATCTAGATCTTTAAAATAATGCATATCAAAATCAGGATGGTTTCTCAATATGTGATAGCGATCTAAAAGAATGTTGTTACTTTGTTTATACTTATCAACAAATTCTTCGAAGGTAGGGATATCATGGAACTTTTGTCTAAGAGCTTCTTTCCATTTATCCAATATTTTTTCAGTAGTAGTATATTTAGAATTCTTTCTTTGTTCCGCACGAATGCTCCTAAGATGATTCTTTTTTTGATTTAAAATAGTCGTTGAAATATCTGCCCAGTTCATTTTTCTTCCTAGTCGGTTCTCAATTTCTTTCTTGATATTATCTGTCAAATCAATGAGATCATAGTGTTCCTCATTGTAAGGCTTGATGTTGGGTGATAAATCGTAGCTTGGTTGTGGTTCATCGTGTTGTCGAAATCGAGAACGATTAAATCTTTCCTTTTTGGGTTTACTTTGGCCATGGGTTTTTACCTAATGGTTTACTTTAATTTCTGATACGATATATAAGTAATCTTTGCGATATATAATCTACGGGGGTGAGGATTTTCTGAAACTTGTCTGTATAAAAGGTTAATTTGAAGCTATGAGAAGTCTTTGTTAGAATGAGAGTCTTGGCTTATAGGTAAAGATTATTTAGAATAATTTGCTCAAGATAAAGAAACAGGAATAATTGCCTTTTTTGCATAGGGTTTTATGCTTTATAATAAAGATACATTCATAAGGTTATAAAATTTTATCTTTAAATACTTCTGATTCTCATTTCTTATAATTCAATTAAAATTGAATTATTAGGAGTAAAATAACATTTAATAGCGTCATTGTACCTAAAGTATTGTACGAAAAAAAGATAATCGAAGGATTAGACGAGATAAGATAATTCAGATTTTACTTCTGAAAAGGATTTTCATTTTATATTATAATAAAATTCTATTATTATAAATAATTAGTTAATCAATTAATTTAGATTAAACACAATAGTTATTGAAACAAATAGTTAATCTACGACTTTATCAAGAATTTCTGTGATATTGTCATAATTTCTTAAAGCGCTTATAACTTTTCTTTTATTCATTAATTTTAGCGCTTCTTTACTTAATTTTTCAATGTTCTTTTTAATATCGTCAAGTCGAGATGCCTCCATTTCCTTTTTAATATTGTATTCTTCCTCGGCGGCAATTACTTCTTCTCTTAATTTTTCCAATTTTTTGATGTAATCTTGAAGATCTTTTCCTTTTATTGAATCGATTAAACCGTCTATTTTTATTTTTGCCTCATGGAATTGAAATTTCTCTTTTAGATTTAAGATATCTTCAATTGAACTTTCAATTTTTTCTATTAATTTCTTTTTCTTTTCTTGCTGACTTATCTTTTCATCAGGCGCTTTAGATATTTGTTCGATTTCAATCTCAGTTTCAGCTTTAATAGATTTTTCGAACGTTCTTTGGAGCAACTCTGCAGTTTCTTTTTCAAGAATTACCTTTTGTGGTAACACATAATCAGACATAAATTGACGTATAAAAGCTAGCTGTTCTTTTACGATTGAAAGAAGTCTACCTTTATAGGCTAAATCGATTATATCTTCTGCTGCTTTTATGGCATCTGGATATTGTGCGAGCGACCAATGAGTTCCTTGAATAAGCCTGTAATGGTCTATTTGTTCTATTAATTTTAATATTTCATCCCGAGTTAATTTAACACCACTCAATTATTAATTCACGGTAGTTATTATGAATGAATATTGATCCAATATATGTTTAGTTAATATATGTTAAACCTATTTAAGTTATTACTAATTTATGTTTTAATCAGTGCAAATTGGTTACGATAAGCATTTTTATTTTAGTTTTAAAAGGTCTATAAGCGTTCTGAAATTATCTTCAAGATGATAGTATTTTATCATTTCAAGTGGTTCTTCAATTACAGCTAAGGCTCTGGAATTGTGCGAATCGCATCCTATCCCAACTGGTATTTCCGATTCTTTTATTTTTTCAAAAAACACATGGTTTTTTCTGGAATAACTATATGAATAACTTGAATTAAACTCGAAATATATATTATTTTTCTTTAGAAATTGAATTAATCTATCAAGACCTCTATAAATAAAATTAGCCGGTTCGAAATGAGCTAAGCCTAGTATGGGAATTTCAAATGAAATAGATTTTTTCCAATGGTTAATAATCTTTTTAACAAAACTTAATCCCTCAGGAGTCTCTAAGTACTCGAATAAAATGATGTCAAATTTTTCTGGTTCAATAAGCCTTGTTATATAATCAAAAGAGCTTCCAACATCGATTTCCACGCCTTTATAAAGTGTTAAATCCATTTTATTGTTCTTTAAATAATTTTGACATTCTGTAATTTTTTTTAAATATAGATTTATTTTTTGAGTCCTATTTAGAGTAGGAATAATTTCAGCTTTCCACGAGTTAGTGAAATGATCTGTTATTGCTAGATATCTGAGTCCTAATTTAAGCGAATTTTTTACAATTTGTTTTATGGTATCAGTTCCGTCTGAGAAAATTGAGTGAATATGAAGATTTATCCTTGGAAAACTCATTTACTTATTTGTAATTACTTTAAATGCCTATTAATTTTACTTCTCGATTTAAATATAACATTAAAACGCTACTAACTAATAAAACGCATCCGAATAGAATTAAACTTGCTAATAGAAAATATTCTGCCATTTCTTCGTAAATAATCATATTCCCTATAGTTACTTTCTCAATTGATACGAAATTCATTCCTAATAAATAAATTAAAAGAAAAACGAATCCTGAGGCAATCAATTGAACAATTCCTATAAGTAAATTCACAAAATGTATTAATTTTATTCTAGTTTTATCTAATTCAATTATTTGACCAATTCCAACATCAATGGCAACTCTTTCTTTATCCACTTTTTTCACAAAGAAATAAACGAACTCTCGAAGCGGTATAATATCAAGAATGACTGTGCCAATAGCAAAAATACCAATAAATATTAAAATTCGTAATAAAATTTTAGTAAAAACAGATTCAAATCCTTGAATTGGTGAATTAAGAACGCTAAAATTATTAATAATCAAAATAAAAATACCGATAATAACTATACAGAAAAATTTCATTCCCGCTAAAGTAATAACAAGCGAATATCGATCAGCTATAGTTAATAAATAATAAATAACCGCAATGAAGAGAATTATTAATCCTAATATTATGGCTGCGGGTTCTAACACAAACGCTAAAATCAAACAGGCAGAGGCTACTAAGATTGGTAAGTAAGGAAAAAAGGGTGCTTTAAAAGGGCGTGCCAGTTCTTTTCTTTTGTATCTTAAATTCACAGCAGCTAAATTTACAAAAGCTAATCCAAAAAAATAAATGAAAATTGTAATTTCAGCGGTGAACCCAATATTTGCGTAAATTATAGCAAAAAACGTAAAAATTAAGGTTACAATAGTAGTGAGAATTATTGTGTAAACGGGTAAATCAGATTTTTCACTACTTTCGTAAAAAACTTTTGGAAAATACTTATCTCTGGCAAGAGCTTGAAATACACTTACGGCTGAACCAAGAGCAGCGTTCATAGCAATTAATGTGGCAATAATTGCGGCGATACCCATAATGTAAAAACCAATAGGTCCCAATATATCGTATAGAACATTTCCTAATATTACAGGGGACTCACTTAAACCCTCTGGTTTATTTCCAATGTTAATCAATACAACAAATGTAATTGATAAGTAAATAATTAACGTCAATAAAATGGCAAGAATATTTACTTTAGGAATATTCTTAGAAGGATTTTTTAAGTTTGCGTTAAAATACGCTAAATTAGAAGTAATTGTAGTAAAAAGTATAAACAAAAGTGCGAAAATTTGCAAAACTCCTAAAAAATTAATCTTTCTCGAATACAAATAATCTGGATTGTAACCAGAGGGATTACTTATAGGAGAAATAAAGAGTCCTGAAACTATAAAAATAGTAAATATTACTAATAAGGTACCTGTTAATATAAATAATGTTCTAACAGCAAATCTTTGAGTCTTGAAAAATACGATGCTAGTCATTAAAACTGACAATATAGCAATAAGAAGAACGAAAGGGGATAAAAAGGGAAAAAAAATCTCAACCACAATAGCAAACGCTTGAGCAGAAAATGAACAAATAAGAATATTTGCCATCCACAAGAAAAATCCGATAATAAATGCTGAAAAGCCACCAAGACCCTCCTTACTAAAGTTATAAGCACCTCCGGATATTGGCAAACTAGTTGAAAGTTCAGAATAATTAAGCGCAATCAATAAAACTAGAAAACCTCCAAGGAGTAAACTTATTAAAATGCCCGGTCCTGCAACATCTATACCAATACTTAAAAGTACGAATATTGATCCGCCTACTCCGCAACCAACCCCGTATAAAACTCCTTGTTTCATCCCGTATAATTTTTTTTCAGGCTCAAGAGGAATTTCTTCCGGTTCTGATTCGTTCAAACCTTATTTCATCTATATGTTCTAGTTAAAAAATTTTTTAATTTTAATATGTTAGATTTAATCAATCAATTTAATGAGCTAAGCTTTTTCAAGATGAAATATTCCCGATAAAATTGCTGAACATGCAGCTATTATCAACAATACAAATATAACAATGTGATTTACATTCCCAAAATCTATAACATTAGTGAGATAACCTAAGCTCAAAATCACAAAGAAAATACCAATTCCGATTAAAATACCGCCAAAGAATTTTGATGCCCTATATATAAAAGATAAGAATTCTAACCTGTTTATTCTGCTCTCTTTATCTCTAATTTCCATTTCTTGGGATTCTAACTGTGCTTTTAATTCTTGAAATATTCTTCGCGAGTCCGTTATACTCTCTTCTATAATTTCTTTTGTCTTAACTAATTTATCGTAGTCCGGCATAAAACGATCGATTTTTTCAGTTATAGCAAGAAGCCTCTCTTCTCGCTCTTTATATTCGGTAGTAGATATCTCTATAGAGTTTTTTACATCAGCTAACCTTTTATCACTTACTTCAATCAAATTATCTTTATTAACAATATGCTCTTCTAAGGATTCTAAGGTTTCGGTAAGCTCTTGTATCCGTGATTCAATACCAATCATCTTTTGTTGTTTATCAGTCAACTGAATTTTATATTTTTCAATAAGTTCGTCGTAAGTTTGTTTTTGTTTTTCTATTTCAGGAAATCCCTCATTATATTTTTTAACCATAGCTTCAAGACTTTTTAATCGAGCTTCTTTTTTCTCTATTTGATCGTTTAATACCTTTATTTCTTCTTCTTTTGCTTCAATTAAGCTATTAGAATGTTGGAACTCGATTTTGTTTTTATCAATTGAAACTTTTATCGTTTCGTTTTCAGCTCTTAAACTTTTTAATTTCGTTTCAAGTAATTCAGCTTCTTCTCTCTGTAGTATAAGTTTATTTTCGTGTTCGTCAGCCGTCTTTTTAAGTTTTGAAATTTTTGTTCTTAAGTCATCTTGAGTTGAGACCTTTTCTTTTATACCATCTGTAAGAACTATTAAATCAACTTGTCTATTTTCGTAGGTTTTAACTAATTGTTCGTTATTTCGAAGAAGTTCCTTATATTCGTCATCTAAATTCTCTTTACTTTCTCTTGTAATTTTTAATTGTTCTTCTAAAACATTTGTTTCTTCAATCTTTCGATTGTAAGTTTCTTCAAGCTCGGAAATTTTTTCTTCCAACGCAGAAAGATAATCTTTTTTATCAGAAACTTTTTTCGAAACAGATTCCAGCTCAGTCTGAGCAGATTCTATCTCATTTTTTATTTCTTTTTTTATTTTATCAAGTTCTATTCTATCAACCTGAATTTTACTTTTCTTTTTTTCTGTCTCTTTTTCTTCCTTAATTGTATCAATTGTATTCTCAAAGGTTCTCAATTTTTTATCAATCATATCTCTTGAATCTTTAGCTTTTTCTAAAAACTCTTTATCTATCTTCTCAATATTTTTATCCGATTTACTGTTCTTCTCCTGTTTTTCGTCTGCCATTTTATTGCTTTTATAAGTTATACCTTGAATACTTAATTTTAAATTATATGAATTGGATTTTTGTATTTTAAAATTATTTAAAAATTACAAAATTGAACTTTGAATAGTATAAACAAATATTTATTCAAATAAAATATTCTTTTAGACAATTTTAACCAACCTTAAGAAATATACTAATTTAAGATATTTAAATTTGATTTTTCTTGGTTTTCCTTAGAATAATTGGAACTGGAAAAGGATAAATTTAAATAGGAAATTTTGTTATTGTACCGATTTTTTTTTAAAGTCTAAAAAAAATGAGTTTTTTTGAAAAATTGAATATAAACCATTGGAAAAATAATTTCAAAAATTTGTAATTAAAACCTCTGAAATATGTATAGTTTAAAAGACTGTTCGATTTTTTTTATAATCAGCTCCTATTTAATTTTTGTAAAGTAATCTTTTTAAACTTATGCGATCTTTAAATTGATCAATGCAATAAGAATATAAAATTCCAAGATTCCATCCAATGAAAATAAA
>JAUWBH010000038.1 GCA_030605085.1 Promethearchaeota archaeon
ATGTGTTAACAACTGTCTTAAAGTTCATATTTAAGAAGTTGTGTTATCATGATAATATGAGGGTGTTATATGCTCGTGATATCGAATCTTAGAAAAGATTTTTATTTTTTCAATCCTACAAAAAACTTAACATTTAATCAAAATTTATAAAAATTTAATAAACTAGTTAATTACCATTCTATTAAAAAAAATAATTTTTTTTATTGAAAATTTTATTTAAGGAAATAATATAATGCCTCAACACAAGGTTTTTCTTTTCGGGTTGGATTTCGCCGGGAAAACAACTATCATGAATTTCATCAAAGAAGAACCGGAAACTAATACACAACCAACCATTTCTTTTGTTATAGATAATTTAATTATTAAAAATACTGAATTTATCATTTGGGATGCTCCGGGTCAAATTAATTACCGAGAAAAATGGGGAAGAGGCGTTCTTGACGCTGTTATTCTGCTATTTGTATTAGATACTGCAGATGCTGAACGTTTTATTGAAGCAAAAGAAGAATTGTATAAAGTTTTAAACGATTATGATACGCGTAGAATATCTTTACTATTTTGTTTCCATAAAATTGACCTAGAAGCTGCTCAAAACAATTACGAAAAAGCTCAAGAAATATTCGAGCTTAAAAAAATTTTAGAACGCGATGTATATCAATTAAGAACCTCTATAAAAGCAACTGAATCGATCGAAGCGATCAAAAACTTTTTAGTAGAAATTATCGAGAAAGGTCGTTGGTAGTGATTTTATTTAAATGCTTATTGCATTCAAATAATTATAGTTTATGTATTCAAATTAAATAAGAGCGAAATTGATTAAGTTTTGGAAATTTATGTCAAATAAAGACGCTTTTGATGAGATGATTGAAATGATTAAGAAGAAAGTATTTGATATTGAGACTATTGACGGTAAAGATCCTCACACGAGAGCAGAGCTTTACGATAAAATAAGAAATGTTTTAGAAGCTCATTTTCCAGATATTATCGATTCGCTTAAATTTTCGGGTAAAGCAGAACTCGACCAATTAGAAGAGAAACTTAAATCAAATCCTTATTCTCTTAAGTATAATGTCTTAAGGATAATTCGAGCTATTTTTTATTGTTGAATTATCTTCTATTGTATCAACTGTTCGTTGAAACTTTATAAATACTTATAAATATTTATAAAAATCAAAAACTTTACTATCTTATTTATTTTAAATTCGTGCTTTAAATTTATAATATTATGGGGAAGGGCCATAACAGTTTTTTATTTAAATACGTATAATTCTAAACAATTACAATAAGATGATTCAAACAATCAAGTTTCGCTTACATCCTACAGCTTCGCAAGAAGCAAAACTGCAAATTGAATATCTTTAAAAATCTAAATATTCATTTATATTATAGAAAATAAGGTTTTGTTTCAAATGGAAAAAGAGGAATTTCTAAAGCTTTTACCAAAATTGATAAGAGAGGATGATGAAGTCAAAGGAGCGATAATTACTGCTTTATCTGGGGTTGTTGCGACGAAAGACGATATTACACGATTAATTGAGCATTCCGATCGGCGATTCGAAGCGATGCAGAGACAGATGGACGAGAGATTCGAATCTTTACAAAAACAAATTGATCAGAATTATAAAATTCTTAATTTTAAGATCGATAATTTAGGATCAAGAGCAGGGAGGGGTTTAGAAGAATTAATCATAAAAGTATTGAAAGAGCAACAAAAGATAAAAGATATCGAATTTTCGGAAATCAAACGAGAAGACTTAGTTGACGATAAGGGTTATATATTCCCAAAAGGAACACCAACTGATATTGATGTGTTAGTGAGAGATGGAAAGACAATCTTAATAGAAATAAAGTTTAAGCTAGATCAATGGGATTTACACCATTTCTACGAGGTAAGTCAGCTGTACGAAAAAAAAATTAAAAAGCCTGACGAATTGTGGGCTTTAACTTTAGAAATCTCTCCAAAAACATTAGAACACTTAACTAGATATCCCATCAAATTAATATATGGAATAATTAAAGAATAACCAAATAATATGGTTTTTTGCTATTAAAAAGAATTTAAAATCCATTTATACATTATAAATAAAATTTGAAATTAAGAAATGTGAATTGGATACTTCCCGAATTTTTCCAATATCTCATGCATGGCAATGAAATTTTCTAACTTAACAGAAGGATTTATGCTATGACCGGAGCTTAAGATATAACCTCCTCCTGGTGCTAGTTCTTTAATTAATTTTTTTGTATATTCTTGTATATATTCAGTGTCTTTATCAGCCAAATCTTGCGGTGAAACATTCCCCATGAATGTGATTTTATCGCCATATTTTTCGTATAATTTGAAGATATCATATTCTGGATTCGCAGTAGTGGGTTCAATCGGGTGAATGGCATCAATACCGGTATTTATTACATCATCAAAGATAGAAAGAATATTACCACAACTATGTAATATCACTTTTACACCTTCTTTGTGAGACAATTTGCATATTTGTTCAAACCATGGAAATACATACCTTCTATAATTTTTTGGACCCGTTAATAAACCCGATTTATATCCCATATCATCATAAATCATTATTACCCCTGTCTCGCCCCACTCAATAAATCTCTTTGCTAATTCTAAAGCAAATTTGCCTCTATCGTCAATAACTTTTTTTATAATCTTGGAATTAGATAACATCTTACTAAAGTTTACAAATCCGAATGCTTGCCAAGAACTCTCAAAAATTCCCCAAATTGCGGGGATCACGTAAACTTGACCTTGATACTCATTCTCCATTTTTTTCATTAATTTAAAAAATCTTTCTCTCCTTGGATTATCTGGATCTAATGGAGGAAAAGTCTCATAATCTTCAAAATTTTTGAAGTAACCTTCTCTATAATAGGCAATATCCATATTATCTGAAGGATTATTTTTTAAATCAAAGATTCTGCCATATTCATCAACGAAATAATTTTTTTCACAAATAATAGGAAATAAATAGTATCCGGAAAGTGGAATTTGAGCCAATTCAATGCCGACTTTAGCATATAAATTTAAATGCCTTTTTACACCATTTTTAATAAAAGACCTTGATCCCATTGCTGCTAAAATCGTTTTAGTTAATTGCTCTATATCCCCTTTATATAAATCGTATGTATCGCTAAAAGTTTTTACTACGCCTTGGAGGTAATACTTTTCACCAAAATATTCGTGAATTTTTAAATTATCTATTGAAAGTTCAAAACATGGAACCTTATCGGGTTCTTCATGGTTAAGTGTTTTTAAAACTCTTTCTCGAGCATCCATAATCTTATCACGGTTTTTTGTAAAAATTAATATTACTAAAAATATATCTTCTTTTTTAATTTTTCAGAAATTTCTTGAATATTCAAATTCTTGGAAGGTCTTGCTGGGTTGTTGCAGGAACTTTATGTGGGGGTATCGTTCAAGGTACTTATGCAAATAAGTATGATAATTGTAAAGAATGTAATTTTTACAATTCTGTGAGAGAAGAAGAAACACCCCTCTTTCAATTATCCCCCATTTTATTAACAAAAATAAAATCAACGGAATAGTTAATAATTACTTTATTTTATTTATTTATTTTTTTTAATGCACTTTTTTCATATTAATTCAATTAATCATACTTTTCTTTTGCGCTAACCTGCCATTTTTGAAGCAATCTTAACGGCTTGTTCCATAGCACTTGGATTAGCAATACCTTTACCTACTATATCAAATGCCGTACCATGAGCAGGTGTTGTAATAGGGCAAGAAAATCCAGCCAATACAGTTACAGCGTGTTCAAAATTCATTACTTTGAGTGCTATTTGTCCTTGATCGTGATACATCGTTGTAATTCCATCGTAAAATCCTCTAATAGCGTTAAGAAATATTGTATCAGCTGAAAAAGGTCCCATAGCGTTTATACCTTCGTCTTGAGCAGATTTAACAGCAGGCGTTATAATTTCGATTTCCTCACTCCCATAAAGGCCATCTTCACCGGCATGGGGATTTAATGCCGCTACACCAATACGAGGTTTATTAAATCCAGCTAAAGTCATAGTATTGTGAGCCAATTTAATTGCTCCTATAATAATTCTTACATTTAGACGCTTTGATACATCTTTTAAGGGGATATGACTAGTCACTCGTGAAATCCAAATATTATTAACGACACTCATCTCTCCAAATGGCCATTTAATTTTGAGATAACGAGGAAATATTTTAAAGAAATTATATCCACCATATTCTAAAGCAGCTTTATTGTATGGAGCAAAAACAAAACCCTCAATCTTTTTTTCCTTAACGAGAGAAAGAGCGGTTTCAAACATTTCTCCTGTTACGCGTCCTGAATCAGCGTTAATTTTTCCAAGTTCAATTTTCGAGGGATCAAGATTCTTTTGATCTAAAATAGATATTGGGCCCTTTCACTCTATTTGGGATATATTTTCAATTACGTTAACTGAGAAATCTTTTCTTATGATTTTTTTACCAATATATAGAACCCGTGCATCCCCTATTAAAACTGGTCTGCAATACACTGATATTTTTTCTTCAGCACATAATTTCGCAACAATTTCTGGACCAATACCGGCAGATTCTCCTAGTAAAATACCCAAAATCGGTTTCATAACATTTTTAATAATTTTATGAATGATATTCTTTTTAGATTTAAAAGAGATTATTGTTGAACTAATTCGTTAAGTACTTGACTTGCCCTTCTAGTATTAAATATGCCACAAATACAAGGTGCTGTTAACTTCTCTGCGGCTTTTTCCAAGGAAATCTTACCTTTTTTAATCTGATCAACATAGGTCTCTACAGATTGAGATGATACGCAGTGATGACCACACATTGTAGTAATCTCTAAAGTTTTTTCTGGAGGTAAGCGACTTTTGTTCCCGAATTCTCCCAACGATAGATTTATAGTATGCATATTCAAGCCAACTTCTTCACATGCTTTTTGAATTTCTGATATTAGCCCCGAAACAACTATAGAAATTCCGAGATCTTCTTTTTTCAAAGCCTTCAAAATATTTTTTATATCATTAATATCAGAAAAACAACCTTGTATAACTGAAGAAATTGACCACGCCGCCTCTCTTAATAGATTAGTTGGATTATGCTTTTTCAATATTTCTCCAATACGAAGATGCCTTTCTTTCGCATCAAGGTAAACATTTTTATCATTTACTCCAGCTGCTAACATAGCAATAATTACATAATCATTTTTTAAATCATCAATTTTTCCTCTTCTATGCAAAGAATGAGTCATATTTTTAACACCTCCAAAGTCTTAGGCTCTCCCTAATCCCACATTTATTTTGGCATTGGGTCTTACTGAAAAAGCTTTCTCGTTAAGTAATTTTATGACGGGTATTTCTCCGTTTTCCATAACTCGAGAAATCACACCGACACTGAAAACAGTATCTATTTCCTTATCTAATTTCTTAACTAAATCTAAAATTTTTTTGGTTTTTTCATAAGGAACCTTAAATTCTATTATAGCAGAAAGAACCATCTCATTTTTCAAATCATCTCTTAAGTGTCCTTTATTATCAATTAACAGTGCCGTCAAGGGACTTGCTTTTTCGAATTCTACTCCAATCTTAGCTAAAGGTATTGTGAATTTTTCTGCAACACCTAAGTGGGCACCTATACCAGGGCGTCCTATTTCTATGGAGAAGCCAATCTCACCTGGTCCTATACGTCCTGTCACATCGTTTGTTTTCATTTCTTCCGTTCCTCTACCTGCAACGCCCGTTAGTTTGTGTGTAGCTATTACATCACTAAAAGGATTTCGGACTAACCTAGGCATTTTCAATCGTTCTTTTTTAATAGCTCTCTCAGGACAATTTGCGGATCTATAACATGTAGAACATTCTACGCATAAATCTCTATCGATTATAGCCTTATTATCGATTAAACTAATCGCTTTAGTTGGGCACACAATAACACAATTTCCACAGCCGATACAACGATCATCCCTTATTTTCATGTTTTTCACTCGATTTTTATAGTGAAAGTTTAATGTTCTTAAAAATATTTGATTTAATTTATAAATGTGGATTCAAGACCACACTTAATTTTGAATCTTCTTTTTAATGTGGCAAATTTAAATATTTAAATAAATCAAGGTTGTATTTACATTATACTTTCTGAAAGAAACATTCCCTTAAAGATTTTTATTAATTTTATCCCATACTACATCAATATCTAATGGTTGAAAAGGGCTCTTACTAAATTGAGTTTTGCAAAGCTGGTAAATTGTCATATTATAAGGAGCTTCAATTCCCAAAGAATCTGCTAACTCTATAAAATAACCATTAAACGATTCTAATTCTGACTGTTTCTTTTGTCGTAGAATAATATCTTGAATCATGCTATTAGGGCCCATTCCTTTCATGTTTTTTTTAAATATCTCATCAGCTTGTTCGTCTGGAATTTTCATCGCTAGCTTCAATGCATTCCAAGAAGGAAGGCCTTTTAATTTGGGCTCTTTATATCCCGCTTTTTGAACAATTTCTATTCCCTCCATTAGTAGATTTGTAAGAATTTTCCTAAACTTTGAAATAGAAGAAATTTCTTCGGAATTAAAATTAATCAGCGTCAATATAGAATTACCTAAGTTCATTATCATTTTAGTATAGACAGCGTCTTGAAGTCTCTTAGTAACTTTTGTTGGGAATCCAAGATTAAAAATTCGACTTATTTTTTCAATAGTTGATTGTAATTTATTATCAATTGTTCCAAGGATTATTAATCCTTTATTTTTAAAACCGAAAATACCGGGTTCATCACGCCAAGCAGAAATAACAATAACACCATAAATCACTTTAGAGAAATATTTTGGAAGTACTTTTTGATTCTCAACGCCATTCTGCAAAGCAACTATGATTGGTTTATCTCCTAATTTTGAAAAAATATCCTTCGCTACCTCCTCAAGGTCGTAATTTTTCACAACAACAACTACAACATCCACAGAGGATTTTTCGTTCAGATCCTCAATGACTTTTACGGGAATTGGCTCTGGATCGTAATTTACTTTCTGATATAGAATTAAGCCCCTTGATTTCATTGCTTTAGCGTTATCTCCTCGTGCTAAGAGATGAATCTGATCGTAATGTGGTATTAAAAATCCGCAAATGGTGGCACCAATAGCACCCGCGCCATATATTACAATATCTAATTGTTCTTTAACAGTATTACTTTCCATCTTATTCTACACGTTAATTAAGATATTAAAATTGCTCCTTTTGAAGCTGAGGTTACTAATGCTCTAAACTTCAAAAGAGTTCTGTTTTTTATATCCTTTTCTTATAACTCCCATTTTTTAAATTAAAAATTAGGTTAGCTTAAATTAAACTAAAATAAGAGAATTTAATAACTTGCTAATAAATTTGAATTAACTTACCAACGATTAAACTTAAACGTATAAAGATTATTGTTTAAAAACTAATATTTTCTAATTTATTCGAAACTTAAAATTTAAAAATTACCAATTTACTACAATTAATAGGTAGTAAGTAATTTAAAGCACTAACAACAAAAACGAAATGAAACATTTGTAAGTTTTTTCTTTATATTATTAGGGTTGAGTGATTTCAATGGTTTATTTTCTTATCAATGGTTTAAAATTCAATTGTGGTAATAACAAAAATAATTGCCCGAAATCTAAAAAATCGTGCAGGGAATGCATGATAAAGACATTAAGCAAAATGGGATTTGAAATCAATTCTGATACAGAAATTTTTACTCTAGGTGGCAAACACCTTCAAATGGACCAAGATTTAATCTGGCAAAAATTTTTGGATGTTTTGAATATTAGGCATATAATTTTAATGGACAAAAATTCCGGTGTAGCGCTTAGAAACTACCCAGTATCCGCAGTTGATGTAAACGCTCAATTATTAAGTGGATTCATTCAGGCGAATATATCGTTTGCCGAATCAAGTAAAGGTTTTAGTACTAATTCAAGTTCAATTATAGATTATCCCTTTTATGAATTTCAATATAAAAATTTCAATATATTGCTAAAAAATGGAGAATTTATAAGGATATGCATTATACTTGATCAAAAAGCGTCAAACTATATGAGGCGTCTTGTTTCGGAATTTTTAAAAGAATTTGAGAATCGTTTTCAAGATCAATTAATTGAATTTCAAGAAACCGGAGCTTTTGATTCTAAGAATATGATTGATTTTATTATTAACTCGTTCAATATCTATCTTGTTTTTCCCGTGACATTGGCTCACGCATTTCCACCTGAAGTTTTAAAGGAATTGGAAAATAATTTAATTCAAAATGCAATTATAACCCTTGCAAAAGAACTTCTTAAATCTAAACTTTTTTTTTATGTCAACAACTTGCTCAATGAGGTCAAAAAAATCGGAGATCTTGAGGCAAAATTGCTTCTATATGAGATTTATCAGCTTTTTGAAAAGAAAATTTTTGTTCATACATCCCTTGAAACCATTGCAGGTAGCTTAGAAAGCCTTCAAGAAGCAAAATACAAAAAAGCAACGGAAATCAAACCCATCTCGTCTATCATAATAAGTGATACCGACATGAGCGAACTAAAAGAACAAATAAAAACAATGAACGAAAATTCGTCAAGAGAATTTATCAAAAATTTAATTAAGAAGGGTAAAGATGCTGAGAAGGCTTTAACGTACGAAATCGCACGAAAGGAATATAATAAAGCTCTAATTTTAGCTCAAAAATTCAACTTTAAAGAGGATATTCCCAAGATTTCGCATAAAATTTTTAAAATCGCAAAAAAATCTAAACAAATAGAACTTGATTTTGCTTTGGAGACTGGAGAAAATGCGGAAAAAAATAAAGATTACATTAATGCTATTTACTACTATCAGAAAGCCCTGAAGGATCTTAAGGATCTTATGGTTTTTAATGGATCAGATTCTCGTATTAAAAAACTAAAAAAGAAAATTGTAAGCCTTAGGGAAGAAATGTAAAATCTTCAATTTCTTTATAATTATGCGATGAAAATGCAAGTTTTTTCTTAAAATTCAATGGATTATCCGTTGATTTAAGCACAATTAAATAATTAAAATAATTTTATTATCTTAATAAAACCAATATACTTATAAACATTCTTAACTAATTATTCTAATATTAGTAAAATTACTAATAATAAGAATTTTAAACAAAAAGAAAGAAAAAAAAGAATAGGTGAAATAAGTGGGAAAAGGTTTCGGTATAGCAGCTTTAATCCTTGGAATAATTGGTTTAATTTTAAGTTTATTAATCATTACAACGCTATTTGGTCTGGTTTTAGGAATTCTGGCTATTATTTTTGGATTAATTGGTACGTCCAAAGACGAAACGAAAACACTGGCAATAATAGGATTAATTTTTGGATTAATTGCTGTTTTTGTAGCTGTTGCTTCAATTTTTATTCTATGAACTAATGTGGTTTAGCTCTTTTCTTTCTAAATTAGTTTTTATTATTTAGTTCTTTATTCGATTCTAACTTGTTTTTGTAATTAGAGTCTATAATATTTAAGAATAGTCATGTTTTGGGATCTATTGTATAATTTTCTTTACTCACAAACTCTTTTAAAGCTTGATAAATTTCCAACATTTGGGTCAATTCACTACTCTATTATTTTTAGAGCTTAAATAAAATAAGAAAAATAATAAAAAACCACTATTTAATTGTCTAAAAGACCATATTTTTTGAGACCATCTCTCATATCGGCTTGAAATGGTCCTGGAGTCCCTTCTATAAATGCTTCAATAATGTCTTGGTTTTCAACTTTTTGTGAATCCCTTTTTTTTGCTTTCTCTTCGGCTAGAGAGGAAATTGCCATCCTTGCCATTGATTGAAATTGAGGGGGTGACAATAAAATTAATTCATTGAAAATTCGTGTAGTTTCAGGATTCCAATTTAATCCTTTTTTTTTCTTTTCCTTAGGCTTGGCATTGTCAACTCCAAATTCACGACTGGTTATGATGTCATCGATATAATCTTCTAATGATTCAACATACCTAGGAGCTGCCTCGTTATCAAGAATTACAGCTTTTTCCGCCCATTTTTCACAGTAATTGCATTCATCACACATCGAAATACAGTCTTGTTTTTTGAAGAATTCTATAAATCCATCGAGTTTAGTATTATCTATTAATAATTTCGATTTAGGTTCTTTATCGATCGTTTCAGTAAATTTAACATTGGGGTCTTTTTCTACTCCAACAGACATAGAAAAACCCTGAATGATGTCAACTAGGTTCCCTTCATATTTACGTGAGGAATATGCCTTAACAGCTCGAAGAATCCATTCAGTGGGCATGCGGCGTCCAGCAATTTTAAATTTATTAATTCCAATAGCTTCGTAATGAGATAAATCTTCAGGACGAATCCATCGTGCTTTAATTACTTCTGTCGGATTTGAAAACTTAATAACGCTGCAATTGAGTACACAGAAATCTATGTAATTACCACCCAGTTTGTGGAAGGATTGAGAGGAATGACCTAAAATATTATAATGATAATATCTAAAGGGACATTGATATAAACAACCGTCCGTTAAAAGTAGAACAATATCACAATTTACAGCTTTCTTAATTTTCTTCAAAGTCTTGAAATCGCGATTAATCATTACATCAGGAGTAATTTCATCTGCACCTAGCGCTTCATAGAATTTTGCACGATTTACGCTATTGACATGAGCAATAGTGGAAACGCGAATTTTCAAATTGGGGAATTGTTCCTTGATGAGCCGAATTAAAAACGGACTGGTCACAATTACATTATCTGATCCAATATCGCTAATCCATTGAATATAATTCAACAACTTTTTATGATACTCCGCCTCATATTCCATGTTATTCATACACGGAGCATTTAATAAATAAGAAAATTCCATTTTTTTCTCGTGAACTTTTTTAATATATTCAGCAATATTCTCCTCCGTAATTTCGTTTAGTAAAAAAGAAGGGCGACCATGACCAACAATCGAGAATTTTCCAACTCCATATATATCTTTCACTGGATATTTAGCCAATTCATCTATAAGTTTAAAATCCCAATTTGTTGCAACATTAAATTGAATTGATTTCATCACCATTTATAAAATTTATGAATGTGTGGGGTTTTTTTTTAAAATACAAGATGTTTTTTTTTATTATACAATATATTAATGAAAAAAATATCATTTTTAAGTATATTTCATAAGTTTCTTCATTTACTCATTTTTAATTTAGAAAAAAATGTGGTTATTAATTGAGTAAATTTTAATTTTTTTTAATTTTTAGAAAAAAACTAAAGATTCAAACCACACTCACTACAGAATTGTGCCTCAGATGATTGTGAAGTTCCACAGTTAGAACATATTTTAAAACCATGTTTTTCTTCTTTAATATTTAGACTTTGTCCGCAATTTGAGCAGAATTTTGAACTTTCTTCAAGTACAGAATCACAAAACGGGCAATTCTCTAAAGCTATATTTGGAGTATATTCTTGATGTTGTATCACGGTAGGGGTTTCTGCTGGTTGAGTGCTAAAAACTTCATCGTAAACAGTACTCCAAATTTTTTGGAAAGGCAGTTTATTTCCGTGAGTTGGACAAACACATCTGATTAATGTCCAAGGGCCTGATTTTTTCTGAATATCCACTGTAGCATTTTGCCCGCATTTAAAACATAGAAAAATTGCACTGCGAATGTATGGACTCAAAAAATCTATCTGCATTGAAGGAATTTTATAAGATCTCCCTCCATGTGTTGGACATCTTTGTTTTACGATGATTTGAGCTCCAACATGTTTTAAAACATAAATGGCACCCATGGTTCCACATTTAGGACAGCTAAACATGTCACTATAATCCGGATGAGCCATCAAATTTTCTCTCCAAAGTTATATTTATTTAAAATAAAAGAAATAACACTTACTTAAATTTTTATTGTATTAAAAAAATTTGAAAAATTGTAAGCTAAGTGCATTAGACCTCTTATTATCCGCTAACACGAAAAAGATTTGATAACATCCTTGAAAGCTCGAAAACTTAAAAAAAAGAAGATTTAATTTATCATAGTTTATCCTTGAATTTATTTTCAAAAAAAAATTTTAAATATTTTTTTTTAGGGTTCTTAATTTCTTTATTTTTGTGTTGCCTTGGCATGAGCTTTTGCATTAAGCGGTAGTAGGGGAGCACATGCCATGAGTTTAGAAACATCACCTTCAATAACATAAGTTCCAGACATAGTTGCTTGGATGGGATCTGATTCACCAGAATTAACTTTTTTAATAGTATCAAAATCCGTTTTATGGATGATTTTTGGGGCATCAGACCCGGAATATTCACCCATTCCCCATCCCATTTTATTTTTTTCAATAGATTGCCAATAATTCATCTCTGGTCTATCCGTTATTACATATTGAAAAACTAATGGCGCGATAGGCTGCAACAACGATGGTAAATCAGGCAACTCATTGTAAGCTTTCATGAAACGTGCAAGATACGATTCCCATTCTTCTTTTGTATCCATTTTAATTTTCACCTCCTTTTTATTATTTATTTTAATAGCTTTTGAAACAGTATGAGCAGGGGGAATGACTTCTTCTCCCCTGTCTCTGGCTTTTTCTGCCATCAATTCTGTTCCATAAGTTCGTTCTTTAATTTCTTTAATTTGATTCTTGGTAAGATACTTTGAAACATCAATTTCCTTCTCGATTAGGAAATCATAAACATCATGCTTAAAAGTTGCTGGCACTACTTGGATTAAAACACCAATAACGCAATCATTGTCAACCGCCTTCAAGCCTCGATTTTTTGCAGCTCGTTCCGCCGCGATTCCAACACCTAATCGTGCTGCGTTCTTGAATTATTCTGGAACGATACCCATCACATCATTAAATAAGTCCTTTGCTCCTTGTTCCCAAGGGACACCTGAAAAAGTATCTGAAGTTACCGTATTTACTGGATTTATGATCGTCCGTTCTTCCAAAGGAAGAAAGCCTTCACCAAAGCTAATATAATCGTAAAGATAGGACATACACTCTTTATATTTTTTTCCAGAATCTTCGACAAACGCTTTTTCAACGTAATTATTGCAATATGTGCAAGTAACACCACAATTTTCCGCACATTTAGCACCATTGTAGGGATATTTGGCAATGAAATCATCTAGGTCCTGACACATTAATTTTGCTTCATAATCTGGAACAAGAATCCATACACCTATGTCTTCGGGATTGCCGCCCATTTTTTTTTGTTTTGCTGAAAGTTCGGAGAACTGTGGCTCTGCTAGGTTTGTAGGATCGGAAGTAAATGAATATGCATTGAAAATATCTCCAAGATTTCCTTCGTAGCTTTTTGTGCTGTAAGCTTTTAAAACCGTAAACAACCAATTTGAACTATATCTTCGACCCGAGATTTTAAAGTAGTCAATCCCAAGGTCCAAGTATTTATCAATATCCGTTGGTAAAATCCAGCGACACATTATCATCTTTTTTATTCTTTTATCTCAGTGATTATAGCATGGACTTTCCCATTGAGCGGAGCCAGAGGAGTACATGCCATTAATTTGGTCAGATCGCCCTCAACAACATAGGTTCCGGCCATTGTAGCTTCTATAGGATTGGTCTCACCTGAATTCACGTTCTTCATGGTTTCAAAATCCGTTTTATGAATGATCGTCGGAACCTTATTGCCAGAATATTCACCCATACCCCAACTGACTCCATCCTCTTCCATTAATTGCCAATAATTCATCTCAGGTCTATCGGTAATTATATATTGAAAGAGAAGGGGTGCAATAGGCTTTAGTAAAGGCAGAAGTTCAGGCAAGTTGTTATAGGCTGTTAAATAACGATTAATATAATCTTGCCAATCTTCTTTTGTATTTAATTCTACAGCGGTTATAGTTTTACTTTCAATTTGAACTGGTTTTGATATAACTTCCTCTCCGCGCTCTTTGGCTCTCTTTGCCATTATTTCTGTTCCATAAGGACGATCTTTAATTTCTTTAATTTTATTTACGGTAAGATATTTAGAAACATCTATTTCCTTCTCGTTAAAGAAGTCGTAAATATCGTGCTTAAAAGTTGCTGGCGCAACTTGAATAAAAACGCCAACAACAGAATCAATATTAACTGCCTTCAAGCCCTTATTGGTTGCTGCTCTTTCTGCTGCGACTCCGACACCTAAGCGTGCAGCATTCTTGAATTGTTCTGGAACAATAACCATTACATCTTCAAATAACTTCCTTGCTTCTTGTTCCCAAGGGACACCAGAAAAAGTATCTGAAGTTCCCGGCTCTATTGGACTTACGATCGTACGTTCTTCCAATGGAAGAAATCCTTCACCAAAGCTAACATAATCATAAAGATATGAAATACATTTTTTATATGTTTCTCCAGAATCTTCTGGTGCTTCGATAAACGCCTTTCCAACATAATTATTGCAATAAGTGCATGAAACTCCACAATTCTCAGCACATTTAGCACCATTATGTGGAAAATTGGCCATAAAATCTCCTAATTCCTCACACATTAATCTTGCATCGTAGTCTGGAACAAGGATCCATACATCAATGTCTTCCGGATTACCCCCCATCTTTTTTTGTTTTGCTGAAAGTTCGGAAAACTGAGGCTCTGCTAAGTTTGTAGGATCAGATGTAAATGAGTAGCCATTGAAAATATCTCCAAGATTTCCTTTATAACTTTTTGTGCTGTAAGCTTTTAAAACTCTAAACAACCAATTTGGACCGTATCTCCGACCTGAGATCTTGAAATAGTCAATCCCGAGTTGCAAGTATTTATCAACATCCGTGGGCAGGATCCATCGGCATATTAATAATTGTTCATGTTTTTGACTTTTTTGAATCTGGCAAGCAATGGCACAAAAATCGCCATAATATCCTTCCAAAACATCATGACTCTGACTAGAATGTGAGCACGCGGTATAATGGAAAAATCTAAATGGGCATTCATGGAGGCAACAGTCATTCAAGAGAAGTTCAACATCACACTTAACAGCGTCTCTAATTTCCTTTATCAATGGAATGTTTCGATTCGACATGTAAGAAATCGTGAGCACTCCTTCAGGACCTATGATTTCTTCCCATTCCAGAGCTCTTGGAACAGAATTCGGTTCGTTGATAACCGAAACTTTCATCTTTAATCTTGGGCTATAAGTTTTAACGAATTCGACAATATAAGGGTCACAAACGGTTAGGTATTCTACATTTAGATCATCGAGCATATCAAGCTCCTTTAATGCTTTTGTCTGTTCTTCTTCGTTAAATTTATAATAACCAAGACACTCACCATTCCATAACCACGAGAATTTAAAACCTAACTCATGGACACGGTTGATATAATTTTCTACGCTGTCTCGAGTTAATTTTGGTATTATAAAAAAGGGTCGTCCAGAACCGGTAAAACTAAAATCCCAAGTTCCATAGAAATCTGACACAGTATTGCGGATGTCCGGATGTGCCACAATTAAATCTAATGTATCATAGCTCCAATTACACGCTAATGATATTCTCATAAATTCACCTCTTTATTGCTCCTTTATATAAAATATTTAATTTATTCTCAATTATTTGAAGTATTTGTTTTTTATTTTCCCCATTTCCTTCTTTAAACTTCTTTATAAAATTATTGCAATATACTTCTGCTTCTTTTTCGAATGGATAAGATTCATCATAAGGAAATCCATCGCAAAATTCTTTTATCAAAGATGGTTCTAACTGCGGTAGAGCACTTGTACTTTTCTCCACGGACCAATAATCTCCATATGGATGTGGTATTATCAAAAATTCATTGAATGGTTGTTCTAATGATTTTGTAACATAAGCATTTATCATTGTGATAATCTGATTTGTGTTCATCCCGCGTGCAAACAATAGAAACCGTTCATAGCCTAAATTTTCATATCTCTCGATATTATGTGGGGAGATCCAGCCGGATTTCAAAACGATCGAAGGTTGTTCTAATCTTTTCTTCCAGCAATACAGAAGAGGATAATCAAATTCATCTTCCACATCCGATAATTTCTCTTGGTTTGGTAAGACTGGAGAATTAATCGTTCTATGACTTTGCATGTTATGGTGGTAATACCATTGGATACAACCCCAGTTGCAGCACAAATTTAACGGCAGAATATAATCCAAATCTCTATCAGAATAAAATTTGGAGGGAATCTTCAGAAAATTCTTCATACTTTTCATATTCCGTAAAGTGTCTGGATGAAGCACCATGGAATCAACTCCAACATCAAAAAGTACTTTTGCTCGATTCATTGAGGTTACTAATTGTGCATATGAAAGGTAAATCCTCGCATTCTTTTTCTGATGTTTAATGAATCGAATGTTATTAGGGGCAGAAACGAGATAATTCTGAATACCGAGTTTATCAAGTTTATCCAAGAGTGTAATATTTGCATTATACTGATCAACATGGGCTTCTAAATTGCCTTGGCAGCTTGTATCTAAGCTAGCTATCGCGATTATATCATTATCCTTTAAAACTGACAAAAAGTCTTCAAAATTTTCCCATGCAGGTAACTCTTCTGGCAGGAGTATGGAGCCACTACCAAAAGAGCTATCTGGAATATAGACAACATAATGAGTTACAGGAAGTTCCCCCTCTCTAATTATCGTTATTAACTCCTTATTATAATCTCCATCAATTATAAATTCCATACTCTACATCAACCTTTTATTTTTGTGTTAAAAAATACTATTAGTTGGGATATAAGTTGGTATCCAATTTAACAAACCCTTTACTTCGCATTGCTTATCTTTTATGGCTTCAACTCGCCTAATATCGAATTCCATAAGGATTCCTTTCTTCGAATCGGGCGTGATTCTTATCAATTCATTTTCATTTAATTCAAAATGAGGCTTAAATATTTTAATAGGATCTGATTTTAAAATAGCATAAAGTGGAAAGGACTTTTTATGATAACCTTGATGCCCTTTAGGACAATAATCAAGTCCTTCAAATGCGGGAATGAGACACCCTTTATCACAGAAATGTAGTATAAATCCCCTACCATTGTTTTTATCATGTTCAATAATGTAACCATAATTTAATTCAGTTTTAACAAGACCTTGTCTTATTAGTTCATATTCTTTAACACTTCTCTTGATTTTATTATCGAGATAAAATTTAAGATTCGGTCCTCTCTTTACTATACTTTTGAATCTCGGATTAACTTTTAATAGACCAGAAATGCATGTTGCACCAGAACCATAAGAACCAAAATATATTATGTCATTTGAATTAGCATAATTTTCTAAGAGATAAATTATTTGGGCCCATACAGAAGCCGAGTACATATTGCCAAAATGCAATGGTATTTTTAATTGAGGGATAACCCTTTCTTTAAAATGTGTTGTTATCCAATTAGTGACTCTATCAGATATTTCAGTTTGTAGACCATTTTCTGGTAAATTAATGCCTAAAGATTCAGAATTTACTCTAAGATTCTGTAATAAAGAATCAATTTTCTTCATAATTAAGTCTTTAATGTCTTTTGGTTCCGATTGGAGATCAATTTTTGAATTATCTAACATTCGCTTTACGACAATTTGTTGCATACATTTTAAAGGTAATTTAGCAAATGGCGCGTGAAAAACATAATAATTTGCATAAAAATCTCCTATTTGATTTATTAGATCATCGTAAGCATCTATTTGAAAATTAAGATAAGATTCTATAGAATAATTACCAAAAACTTGGGCGTTAACTTCATTCGCAGGCACAAAGAAATCGTTAATATTACTAGAAACTTTTCCAAATTTCTTACTAAAATTCATAATTCGAGGTTTTTTAGATATTATAAAAGCCACAGCACCCGAACCTTGAGTAAGTTCACCTGGTGTACCTAAATCATAATAAGAAATATCAGCACCTATAACAAGAGCCCTCTTTATTATTCCATTTTCTATTAATGCCATTGCATTTAAAATTGCTAAAGTCTGCGCAGCGCAAGCATTGTAAATATCTTGTGTCAAAGTATTTTTTGATATACCCAATAACTCTACAAGAATATTAGAGACGGCTTTAACAGAATAAGTCATCGTTTCGGTTCCCACGAATACTGCATCAATATCTTTTGGATTTATGTTACCTCTGTATAACGCGTTATATCCCGCTTTTAAAGCTAATGAAATAATATCTTCATCATAATCAGGATGTCGCATCTCTTTTAATAATAGACCTTTTGTTAACTTATCTGGATTTACTTCTCTCTCTAAGGCCAATTCTTGTAAATCTATATAATGCCTTGGAGCGGAAAATCCTATTGAATCGATTCCAACATCCATGAATATAAGTTTATCATTCATTGGTATTCTGATATCCCTTTTTTTTGCTTCTTTTGTTAAAATATTTAATTGATTTTTATAAAAATGAATTTTTTTTACCTATAAGTTTCGATTCCAGCTTTACAACCCATTAATAAGAAATCTACCATAGTTCCATTATAGTCATTTTCGATCTTGTAATAGAGCCCATCTGGTGTGAAAGTGACTCCCCAAATAAACTTCTTTTTTTCACTTTGAAGTGGAGTCTTCTCAACAAACTCTTTCATTACAGAATGTAAATGTATTGGAACCTCATTATAATGGTTACATGTTATACCAAAACATACGCGTTCGATTATATCTGAGTCCCAACTAAAAGTATAATTGAGATGCGCAGCATCGACACAACTTTCCATAACCTCTTTAGAAGCTATTTCAAATCCTAAATCCTCCACAAGTGCCACGCAATTCTCGTAAGTGGCTTTTGAGGGTTTCTGAAGCATGAAATATATATTCGTTGTATTACGTGAGAAATCAAACGCAAAAAGGCTAAATGCGGTCAATCCATGTTTATTAAAGTAGTCCTTATATTTTTTCATGCTTTCTGGAATTGATTTCATCGAAAAGATAGGATCAATCGATCCTGGGACGACAAAGGGCCAGATCTTTGATAATCTATTTCTAGCATCTATATCAACGCCGTAACCCATTATATGAAAAGTATTTTGTGCTTCTACTATCATTTTATGAATCGGGTGCCCATTTTTTTCGATTAAACCTTCATTAATAGCAGTTGTATAAGGATCTGGGTCATGAATATGCATCAAATCCACATATCTTACTGATACATCTCTTTTTTCGACTGGTTTGGTCGTTGTTCTGATTGATACAGGGGCACCTATATAGAATTGACTATAAGGTTTTAACGCCTTCCATATAGCATCTTCATTGCATTTTACTCCTGTAATTTCACAAAGTTTCCTCATGTCTTTAACCAGCTGATCAAGATCTGTATTACATTTGAAATCGGAGTCTACTTTAGCTAAGTATCTATTATAAGGCACTCCAAAAGATTCTAGATCCTCAATCATCGTTGGTTGAAAGGCTGGAGGTGTTACTTCAAATAATGCAATAACGAGATCTACCTCGGCTACCATTTTTCCCTTTCGTTCCGCGCATTTTTTTTCAGCAGCTTCGAGAAGAGCAGGTTTTACGATGGGTCTTACCATTTCTGGAAGTTTTGAAACTATTCCTTCAAATAATTCTTTAATTTCCGGTTGCCATTCCATTTTTTTTAAACCTCTTAATTGTTTTCATCATTTTAAGTTCTTTTTTTTAAAATAAAATAAAATTAATTCATTCTTGTATTACTTTCTCATGAGCTTTTACTTGTAAAGGTAAGAGTGGAGCACAATCCATTAATAATTTCATATCACCTTCAACAGTATAAAGCCCTGCCATAGTTGCTTGAACAGGATTTTGCTCACCAGAATTCACTTTTCTCAATGTTTCGAAGTCGGTCTTGTGAATGAGCTTGGTAAAGCCACCATCTTCAGTGTTTTCCCCCATCCCCACACGAATCCCCGTTTTATCAAAAGCATGCCAGTAATTCAGCTCTGGATGATCGCTAATGTTATATTGGAATATAACAGGGGTAATTCCCTTCAAGATGGGTGCAACCTCAGGTAAAGCATTAAACTCTATGGTTAACAGTTCCAAATATTCTTTCCATTTGACTTTATCTGTCAATTCATGTTCCTTAGGTGCTGATACATCAATGATATCACTACATGGGCATCGCCGGCATATAGGTAACAACTTTTCATTGATCATTCCCCTTCGGAAAGCACGAAGAGGTTCAGAATCCCATATTTTATCAAGTGGAGTTACAATTATGTTTCCAAAACTTTTTACGATATACGGGCAGTTGTATACTGAACCATCCGGCCCAATATTAGGTGTAAGCGGTGGCATCAATGTTAATTGACAGATCGGTTGTTCTTGCTCAAGCAATGTTCCTCGCCAATAAATTTCTGGATTATCACCGAATAATTTTGAGAAGAACAAAACTTGAATTCCATGCTTTTTCCCTTCCTCTTTCGCAGCTTTGATGCTGTTGATTAATTGATCTTCAGAGTATGATAATTTTCCAACATATCCCTTGATCTCAACCTCTTCACCAATCCATTTCTTCATGATCTCTTTTGAAGCATTAATTTCTTCCTCTGTTATTACATGTGCAAAGATGAAATTAACTGCTCCAACACCTATATCTGCACCAAGCTTGACTACATTTGCTAGATCGTCAATATTCTCGTTTACTATTGTGCAGTGAATCCATACTGACAAGCCAGCTTTAACAAGGATTTTAATGCTCTCGACTTTCCTTTCAAAAGATTTTGGCCACCCCCTAATATCGCCATCTCTTTCGTCTGATGCATTCAATGATACTTGGATATTTACAAAATTTTTGAATTCTGCTAACTTCTCTGCAATTTCTTCGGTAATTCTAGTTCCGTTCGTCGATATTATCTGATTCACTCCCTTGCCATCGAAGTATTCTAATATCTCCATCATTTTATCTGTTACGAAGGGTTCTCCACCAAGGTGAAATAAAACTTTCACATCCTTAAAACCTTCTTTAATTTGCTCTAAGGACATAGGGGTTATTTTCAAACCTTTCATATGCTTTACGAGGCACATATAACAATTCAAATTGCAATTGAAACTCGCATAAAAGCATACATCGCCAACTCTACCGGAAAGGCCATTTTCTCCTATTTTTTTAATGACTTCCAATGGTGTTTCCTTTCCAAGGGGCATTGCTTCACGTAGAGATACGCCGCATCCTATTTGTTCTTTCATAATTCATACCTCCTTTTTTTCTATTCTTTTTTTCTAATTTGGTTTTAAAAAAAAATTTTTATTTTTTATCTATAAAATTATTTATTGCTACAGCATGAGCTTTTGCAGTTATCGGTATGAGTGGAGCACAAACCATTAATTTTTTCATATCTCCATCAACAGCGTATGTTCCTTCCATTGTGGCTTGAATGGGATTATTTGTACCAGCGTTTACATTCTTCAGCGTTTCAAAGTCAGTTTTATGGATTAATATTGGAACATTTTCTTCATTAATTTCACCCCTACCCAAGCTAACACCCTCTTTCTTAAAGTAATGCCAATAATTAAAATCTGGTCGATCAGAAATTTGATATTGGAATATAACAGGTGAAATGTTTTCTAATATGGGAGGCAACTCCGATAAATTATTAAGTTCCTTAGTTAATTGAGTCAAATACAAATTCCAATCATCCTCATTTGATAAAAGATCGTCCTTTTTGGCACTAACCTCAATTAAATCGCCGCTTGGACATCGTTTGCAGATTGCCATTAATTTGTCATTAATCAGCCCTTTTCTAAAGTTACGAACGATCTCCGAATCCCAAATTTCTTCAAGACTCTGTTTTTTAATGTTGCCAAAGCTTCTGTCAATGATACAGCATGCGAATACATCACCTTCAGGTCCAATAATTGGTGTGAGAGGTGGCATTAATGTCATTTGACAAATAGGTCTCTCATGTTCAAGCAAAGTACCTCGCCAATATATTTCAGGTTTTTCACCAAAAATACGAGGAAAAAACATTATAGGGATTCCGGTTTTTTTTGCTTCTTCCTTTACGGCGTTAATGCTATTTATCAATTTTTCTTCCGAATATTCAATTTTCCCTACATATCCCCCAACATTTACATCTTCGCCAATCCATTTTTTAATAGACGCTCTAGTCTCTCGTGCATCCTCCTCGGACATCATTTGACCGAAAAGATAATAAATCAAATCAACATTTAATTCGGCTCCGAGTTTCACTATATTTACTAAATCATCAATATTTTCATTTAATATGACGGTAGCAATCCAAGTCTGTACTCCAGCTTTTTTTAAGTGTTTTATACTCTCCACAGTTCTTTTGTATGAGTTGGGAGATCCTCTTATAATTCCATCAATTTTTTCGGTACCATTCAACGATACTTGTATACAAGCCAAGTTTTTTAAGTCAGCAAGCCTTTTGGCCGTTGCTTCAGTTATATTCTGTCCATTCGTGGATAATATCTGGTTAATTCCTATAGAATCAAAGTATTCGATTAATTCCATCATATCTTCTCTGACAAAAGGCTCTCCACCAAGATGGAACATTTTGGCGACATTTAACTTATCAAATGTCGCTTTCCAAACATCCATAGATATATAATTATTAGGTTTATCACGCACATGCTGGACATGGCACATATAGCAATTTAGATTACAGCTATATGTAGGAAAAAGACAAACATCTTCGATTCCTCCTGATAATCCGTCTTCACCTATCTTGTTAATTATTTCGATTGGTGTTTCCTTACCGAATGGCAAACCACTCCTAACTTTTCTACTCATATTACTTACATCCTTTTATTTATTTTTATTTCAGATTTTTTTTTGGTTTTATTTTTGGATTTTTTTAATTTTCTTTTATTATTTTTGATATTTTGCAAATTGAACTTGGCTCATTTCATTAAATCCTTCTGGATTATTAAGACCAATTCCGGGCGCAAACCATCTTGGATTGTCTTCACAATACTCCCTTACTACTTGAAAAAGGTCTACTTCTTTGATATTTGGAGAAATATAAAATTTAGGTTTGAGCAAATTTTGTCCGTTCGGAATCACGCCATCCTGTTCTGCAATAAGCTGAAGAGGGGTATGAGGGTAGATTCTCATTCCTACAAAAATAACTACATCATTGTCTCCTTCCCAAATTTCCCCTCTAAAGTTCTCTATAGATTCTAACTGGTTAAAAGAAGCTCGAACTGTTTCGAGAGTCTCGCCAGGTCCTCCCACAATAACATGAATTAATTGTTCAATTTCTAGGTCAATACATTTTTTTGAAGTAAGGATGGCATCATCAGGAGTTCTATTTCCCTTTATACTTCTCAATATCTCCTCCGATAAGGATTCAAAACCAGTATCAAGATGGGTAGCACCGCTTTCCTTCATGAGAGGCATTAGGTCAATGAATTCTTTATTTGGATCATAATTTGCACCCCATTTAACCTCTATTTTGCGATTTATAATTTCTTGGCATATCTCTTTTAAATGCTGGTAATTTAAATTGAGAACGCCATCTACAAAATAAACGTTCTTAAATCCTAAGTTATTTACTATTAAATCAAGTTCATCGGCAATCTTTTCAGGAGATCGATAACGAACAGTCGATCCTTCAATATATCTATAACTACAATAAATGCACTTTCTTGGACAGCCACGTTTAGTTTGAATATTTCCCCAAACAGCACCTGTTTTATTCATAGCATAGAGATATTCGTCATTATCCATCAATTCTCTTGCGGGAATTGGGAGGTCATCAAGATTTTCAACACGCCAAGGTGTTTTATGATGATATATACCATTTCCATCTATAAAACATATACCTCTTTCAATTTTTCTCGGATCCTCATCATTTTTAATTCGTTTTAAAATTTCAGCAAAAACATATTCACCATCACCAACAACACCAATATCATGGTTTAAATCTCTGAGAATTTCCTCTGAAAAAATCGAAAAGCCAGAACCACCTAAAATTATTGGAATTTCAGGTTCTACAAGTTGTTTGATATATTGAATAACACCCTTCACTGGTAAGTAAAAGAATAAGTTTCCTGGATATGTTGTTGAGTCAATATTGCGAATAGAAATGCCAATCAATTGAGGATTAAAACCATCAATTGCCTTTGAAACATCCTTCTTGAAATCATTACTAAGAGTTAAATCGATCAACATAACTTCGTGTCCCTGTGAAAGTAGATAGGAGGCAAGATATCCTTCACCAATAGGCGGTACCATCACGTGAACTATCTCTCGACTTCCAGACAATATCAACACACGCATTATATTCACTTTTATTTTGTTCGCAATTTTTTGATTTTTTTTATACTACAGTTTTAAATACTAGCCTCATTCAATTAATTCGAGTTCCTCTTTTTGAGCAACATCGACTTCATGTTCATGATCATTTTCATGCCAACAGAATGGAAATGACCCAAAGAAGTCACCAGTTATGTATTCTGCAGTTACACGACAACCACCACCACAATACTTCAGATGGTGGCAAGACGCACACTTTCCAGTAATTTTTTTTCTATCACGAATATCCTTGTAGAGCTGTGAGTTTAATATGTCTTCAAATTTATCCTCTAATGCGTGACCAAGAGTCAACATTGTAGGATATCCAGTAGGATATATCGTACCATCTACACCAACACCCATCATCGTCCTGCAGGCCAGACATCCTACACCCCATTCAATTGCAGCCATTTCCTTGTCGTTTTTTGGCTGTTCCATAAAAGGTACCATATCATAAATTTCATAGGCAGGCAAAATGCCCGCTTTACCTTTTCTTATCGTTTCAATAGCATGTTTGTATTTAAAATCATACATTTTCTTATATTCTTCCTGATTGAGACCAATTTCATCCCAATATTCAGCAGTTTGATTTTGTTTTACCACACATCTAAAATATGGTTGTGAACCCCATTCTTCTGATAATGCTTTGAGTTCCTCTAGCTCATCAATATTATGCTTCATAACAGTAATAGAGGAACACACGAATATTCCATATTTCAAGCAAATTTCTATTGCTTTCTTAGCATATTCTAAGGAATTTGGAAATTTACGAATGTTATCATTTTTTTTAGGATTTGCACTGTCAAAACTAACAAATACATGACTAATATTATTTTTCTTGCACATATTAGCGAACTTCTCAGTAAATTTTACACCGTTGGTAATAATGGCGTGGAAATAACCCTTATCCTTGCAAAACTCCATGATATCGCCGATATTTTTTCGTAAAGTAGGTTCACCCCCGAACCATATGTAACATCCATGCCTTCCTTGTTTTCTTAAACCTGTTTCTAAATTTTCTATAATTTGGCACCATTCTTCCGTTGAAAGCTCTGAGCGTGGTATTTGATCATCTGCTGCACAATGAAGACATTTTTGATTGCATTTATCTGTAAGATACATCGCAAAATGTATATTACCTGGATGAAACGCCTTCTCTAGTCTTTGCCATGAAACTTTGAGTCGATCCTTGATTTCCTTGAGTTCAATATATCGCTCAACATCAATTCCCAAAGATTTCAAGTCTTCAACCATCATGGACTTAAACGCTTCAGGAATTATATCAAATATCCCTGTAATAACATCTGCATCATTAATGTAGGCCCCGTTTCGTTCGATACATCTTTTCTCAGCAGCCTCTATTATCATTGGTTTTACAGAAGGACGAAATCCCTCTGGCATTTTTTCTACTATTCTTCTAAATAATTCTTCAGTTTTTTCTTCCCACTCCATAAATTTTCACCTTTAATTACAACCCTCGTGTGTGTGGTCATCATCATGCCAACAGAAAGGAAGAGAAGCTAAGAAGTCACCGGTTTCGTTTTCTGCGTGGACCCTGCAACCACCGCCACATAATTCGAGGTGATGGCAAGTTGCACATTTACCTTTTACTTTTCTATCCCTTATGTCCTTAAAAATCTGGGATTCCATTATCTCGTCAAAATTTTGTTTCAGTACATTGCCTAAGGTTAATTGGGAGGGATAATCGCAAGGGAAAAAATCTCCATTAACATCAATGCCCGAGACTGAACGACAAGCTTGGCATCCCACCCCCCATTCTAATGCAGTTCGCTCCTCATCGTTTATAGGACATTCCATGAAAGGCACCATGTCATAAAGGTAGAACTTATTGATAGATGTTGCTTTCCCTTTTCTAATTACATCTACAACATTCTTATATTTGAATTCATAGAATTGCCGGTATTCGTCAAGATTCAACCCAATTTCATCCCAATTTATCTCAGCAGTTCGCTGCTTGATAATTGCTCTGAAATATGGTATCACACCCATAGATTCTAATCTATCCTTTATTTCTTCCAATTCATCGATATTCGCTTTTTGAACAGTTTCAGTACAAACGGTAAGATGTCCATATTTCAATGACAATTTAATAGCTTTTTCAGCCGCTTCATAAGCTTTTGGAACGCCTCTAATCTTAGCAGCCTTTTCAGGATAAACACTATCATAGCTAATAAAGACATGACTCATCTTGACATCAGCACATAATTTCGCAAGGTCCTCATCAAAAAGTATACCATTTGTAGAAACTGCTTGATAATATCCCTTTTCACCGCAATATTTTATCAAATCTTTGAGATCCTTGCGAAGAGTAGGTTCTCCACCAAACCATATATAACAACCTCGCCGGCCACGTTTTCGTAATGTTTGTTCAACATTTTCGATAATTTGAATCCATTGTTCTGTTGATAACTCTGGACGCTTTTCCATCACCTCAGCAGCACAATGAATACATTTTTGGTTGCATCGATCAGTTAGATACATGGTAAAATGATAGACTCCAGGTAAAAATGCTCCACTGAGTTCATCCCATGTACGCGTAAATTCTTTCCTAATTGCCGATAATTTCGCATACCGTTCAGTATCGATTCCTAATTTTTTTAAATCCTCGACAACTGTTGGCTTAAACGCCTCAGGTGTTATCTCGAATAGCGCAGATAATAAGTCGTCCTTACTTACAAATCTAGAATTCCTAAGCCGTGCTGTTTTTTCAGCTGCTTCGCGCAACATAGGTTTAACAGATGCACGAAACGCCTCGGGAACCTGATCCGTGATTTTTCCATACAATTCTTCAATTTTTTTCTTCCATTCCATCTTTTTCACCTTATCTTAATTTTTTTACTTCCTTTTTTTAAAAATAAATCATTTTTAAGTTTAAATTGTAAAATTATTTTAAAATCGTAAAATATACATAATTTTATCATTTTCATCCCTCTTCCCCTCGGAAATATTTATTAGAATGAGCAAAATTATAAATTTTGGGATGATGATAATGATTTTTTGAATGAAAAATCCAAAAAGTTACAAAAACAGAATGATAACAAGAAACTCGCATACTTTTGTAGCGAATTTTAGATATGAAGTCGGATTTTCTATGAAATATTTTATTAAGAATAAGGTTATTTCTATACCTTTTTTTTCTCAGATGTTCATAAAAATCATAGTCCAATTTATAATTTCTTTCAATAATATTACCGCGTTTATTATCGATATGATATTTTAATTCATCTTTTATTCCAAATAATATAGCTGGAGTTTGAGACTCTGTATCGATTTTTTCTTTAGATCCGAGATAAGATAAATTTATATAAATAAATAGTTGAGATTCTTCATTTAAGAGTACCTTTTTAACATAATGATAAACGCCAGTTTCAATGTAACAATAAATGTTCCAAACAATAGTGATGTCAATCAAATGACCGATACTAAACTGGAAGATCTGATATTCTTCCGGTAAAAACCATAATATGTTGATATAAGGTAAAGAAGGAATGAATATTGATTTGCCAGAACTAAAATAATCGTTTATTAAAGAAAATATAGCTGGAACGTCTCTTAAAAACATGTTAATAAAGGTAACTATAAAACTCGATAAAATAAAAGCCAAAATCAGGATTATTTTCAATTTAATATATATTTTACCTTTACGCATTTGTTAAATGCTCCTTTTCAATAGTTATTTCTTCTTTTTGTAACTAAAGATTTTAATGCATTGTTAATAAATTCATTTATTTACTAATTCTTTTCTAATAATTAATTTATTATTTTTAACATTAAATTGGTTTTTATTGCACATCTATACACAACTATTTTAATTACATAAAATTAGCTTCTATAGAAAAATTTCGAAACAATTTATATTTTAGAAAAATTGGAAAGATTTTTTTAGAAGGTAATTAAATGAGTTTTTAATATCTTTTTGAATAATACAATAATTAGCTTACTTATTTCTTATTTTAGGATATTTCGAACCTGTTGTTAGAAGCATGGGGGCGGAGCATAAAAATAATAGTGTATTTATATTACGAATAAAAACATCAGAAAAAAGTCCCTTGTCATAGTTTATTACATTATAAAAAAAAGAGATTTTTGATCGTTTAAAAGCTTCAGCAACTTCCAGAAATGAATTATTTTTTAATTTTATTCCAAATGCCTCAGGAGATTCATGGGCAGGAGACCCAGGGAAAATATAATATGGCTCGTTCATTATAGTAATTGGTTTGAAATTGGATTTTCCATATTTTAAAAGGCAACTAATCGAAAAATTAAAATCTTTAAGAACATCAAAACTGGTTTGGAATGGAAAGCCGACTGTTAACCATATTCTTAATGTCATTCGGAATAAATTCGCATTTTTTATTAAATCATTAATTTGACTTAAAGGAAATTTAAATGTCGGATCACAAATTTTAGCTATTTTTTGTTGAACTTTAGCCGACATTGTTCGAGGAGAAATACTAATTGATGAATATCTACGAGTAAAAGTCTTATAAAATAATTTCCACATTTCTTTAGGAAATGGTAACCGCCATATCTCTAAATCTCCGCCAATATCAAATTTTTCTTTTTGAATCAGCACAAATAATCTTTTCCAATATTTTAAATTGGCAGGATAGGTACCATGTCCAAAAAAGAAACTTGGAACTTTATATTTGTCGAGAATATTGCTGATATCTTCTACTACTTTTTCTGGACTTCTGAGAGCGACATTATTTCGACCTGCTAATCTCTGTTGAGCTCTCTGCCCTCCTCCACAAAAAGGGCAATTAAATGGACAGCCTCTTCCAATGGGAAGTATACCAGAGATTCCCATCATCTTTCTGCTATTCTCAAAATAAAATTTTGCGTTTTTTAGGAGTGATAGATTTGTAAAATTTAAGTCATCCAAAGTCTTGGCTATATAGGAAAGAGGATTAACTTTTATGTGTTTAGAGGAATCTCGATAAGATAAATTGGGAACGGAATCTAACGGTTGATTTCGATTAATTTTTTGAACGTATTTTAAAAGTGGAATTTCACCTTCTCCTCTAATTATACCATCAATTACTTTGTAATATTTTAAAATTTGATTATGGTAATATGTAGCACTAAAACCTCCAAGAATTACTTTAGCATTAGGATTTATCTTTTTTACTGTTCTCGCAACTTCAATAGCACCATGTGCATTATGTATCCAATGTAAATCTATTCCGCATACATCAAAATTAATATTTTTAAGATAGTCAGTTAATGTCCAATTACGATTTAGATGTTTCTCTAAAGGATAATTTATAATTTTAACTCCAAAACCCTCTTTTTCAAGGAAATCGGCAATAGCAAAAACTCCCATAGGAATGAAAATAAATTCTCCTCGAATAAATTGTTTAGTAGGAAGGGTTTTTTTACTATAGTTAGGTTTTAATAATCTAGGTGGATGAATGAAAATTACATCGTAGCTTTTCAAAATGACTACCAAAAATTTTGAGAAGAAATAAATATTAATTTAATTATGGTTTAAGATATATAAATTTTAAACTTTATAATTTATAGAGAGATTTTTTTAAAGATAATTGATACATTTAAGTTAAAATAATTACTATTGAATTTACTCGATGACAAATAAAAGGCGAAATTCGAGCGTGTCTATATATAGACAAGTGGTTATCAATCCGAATAATGTTAAATAAAAAATGAAAACTAGAAAAAGATTGCCCAAAGTTAAAAAGGTTTCTAAAAAGGAGCTAGAAAAGTTAAAAAATGAGGGATTCGTTATTTTTTCCTCTCATAACCACACTAATTTTTCAGATGGTGCGGATTATCGTAAAACTATAGATGCAATCATCAAGGCTGGGGCAAATCTCATTGCATTAACCGATCACAACAATATGCGTGTGGCAGAGCATGCAAGAGCATACATCCTGGATAAATACCCCGAATGCGCTTATCTCCATGCTGAAGAGCTTGATAGCAGTTATGGGTGTATTCTTGCTTACGGATTACAAACTGAAATCCCTGTCGAAGAGGGAAAAAAACTCTCTATCGAAAAAATTATTGAGACCATCCATGAACAGGGGGGGTTATCAGTTGTCGCCCACCCTTTCCACCCCATTGAAGGAATATTCAAAATCTTCGATGGGCTGAAAAAATCGCGAATTACAGATTTCAACTTTGATGGAATCGAATATTTTCATGCCGACCTTCCTCCCTTTCTCAACAAAATGTGTTCTGCCCTCGTGAAATTACAACCGCAAATGTTCGTTTTGGGAGGGGATGATGCGCATATAATCGATCAAATCGGTCGGTATTTCAATTTAATTGGTCCTGATATTGAAGATGTTCATAATCTTGACGGAATATTCAAAGCATTGAAACAAGGAAGGACCACCGTTCTTGAATTGAGTGGCTGGACTGCCAGACCTTTTCACATGCTTCCAAGACTTTTAGATATCTTCGTTAATAAAGATTTAAAACGGATCAATGCCTTTGCAGGGATCTACGGTCTCTTTAAAGGGATCCATTTTCTGCATGAATCGATGGGATTCACTCCAATGACACTTCAAGAATTTAAAGCAGAACTTCAGCAAATAATGCAGACAATGAACATTAACACGATCCGGCTTGATGCCATGCGATCCCAAACCGGGGTGTATGACTTTGCGTCAATAGCAAAAGAACTCGGTCTCTATGTCATTCTATCCCCAAAATACATTTATCCTGGAGGGATTGACAAGCCCCAACTAGATCGCTCCCTTACATACGACGAGTTTGAAGATTTTTGCTTGGATCATGCGAAGAGGGCACAAAAGGCGGGTGTCGATATTTTTTGCGTTGGAAATGAGCTCACTCTCGAATTGAGCGATGATAAATCTGGTCATGTGGAAAGATTCAATGAAGAATTTTTCGCACCATTTATCCCTTCCGGTATAGAAATGGTTCCAGGTCTTGGTACTTCCTCTCTTGCCAAGCTGGCCAAACTCGGAAAAAAAGAACATAGACTCACCGCTTACCTCGAAAGGTTATGTAAAAAAGTAAGGGACCACTATGATGGGATGACTTCCTATGCCGCTGGCGCATGGGAAACTCGACATGTCCCTTGGAAGCACTTCGATGTCATTTGTGGCAACCTCTACTTTAGTGATATATTTTTAAAGTATTTCGAAGTCTTGCCAGGACTAAAACTCAAAACTCCAGATGTCAGTCCCTCCATCCGTGCCTCCCTTTTTTTTCGACAAAACATCCAATATCTCAAAACTTTTAAGAAACCTGTTATTATCTCGGAATTGGGCTTTCAAACTGTCAACGATCCTATCCGTTTGGGACCAATGCCAGTCCAATATCACGTAGATTTTGATCAATTCAAATACGATGAAACCGCACATTCGCAAGCGTTCTCTGAAGTGTTTAAATTGCTCGAAAAGGATATTTTTGTTAACGGTATCATTATTCACGAATGGAAAGACCATGAAAAAAAAGGATTCGGATTAGTACGACTTGACGGTACACCTAAACCGGCATGCGAAACGATATCACAATTTTTCAAAATTTGGACTATCTAACTAACTATCTGTTGAAACAATAATCAAGCTGAAAAAAATTTAGAGTGGAACCATGGCAAACTTTGAATAGATGATTTCTAAATAGGGAGGATAAATTGAAGTCACTTAAAATTTAATTTAAACCCACTTTATAAGTGAGGAACAACCAATACCTTCACTTTCTTCAATCCTACCTAAAATCTTAAATGTGGTTCCTTCTCTTCCGCATTCTAGACACTTATTTTTGGATACTAATTCTACAAGATCATCTACAATCACCGCATGCTTTATGGACGCGCTACTTCCGAAAGGTGTTAATACTTCTAAAAAACCTCTATCTCCCTCTTTATTCAAAGGTTCTAGACTCTCAATATCTCTTATTATTATTCTAGAATATTGGGGGCAATGAAACACAAAATCCTCAAGTTTATCGGACCATCGGCTCCCAAAAACAATTGGACATTCTGTAAAACCATATATATCGATCACTCTTTTCGTTTCAGTTCCAAATAATTCAGCTACATTAGATACAAATTCTAATTTATCAATAGGATCATATTTCAACATTGCTTTATGACCATCCCAACCGCCACCACCCGTTACCAAATCAAACTCGTTTCCAAAATTGTACGTTATCTCTTTTTCTCTCATAAATTCCATGAATTTACTTATTAAATAATTACTCCCACCTAATCCAAGGTTGAACCTTTTATCTTTGGGCTTTTTTAAATTATTATTTATAGTTTTTATAAGATAGCTTTGTTTTATATAAAATCCACCCACAATACTTCGCGTCTTTATAATCGCCTGTAATGCTTTTAAAATTGAAAAACTAAATAGATAATCAACTTTAGTCATTTCTTCTGAAACTTTGAAATAATTACTACTATATGCACGCACAGGTCTTTCTTTGGTAAATCTTAAGCAAAATCTATCCAATAATTTTGCACTCGGGGAAAAAAGAAATACTCTTGCTTTATCCCAATCTCTAGGAATGAAGTCTAAATAGCATTTTCTTGACATTTCATATAGAAAATTCAAATCATTTTTATTAACTCCTACTAAAGATGGATCTCCAGAAGTGGTTGACGAACAATTCCATTGTAGGACCTTATCTTCCGGAATTTTTAATAATCTTTTATACATTTTCTCACTTTGTTTATAAAAATGTGTTGAAATAAATGGAATTGATTCTAAATCGTCAATGCTTTTTAAATCATCTACATTAAAACCTGCTGTCTTAACTAGACTACTGTAGAATTCATTATTTTCTATATTTTCGGTAATAATTTCTCTCATTAATCTGGTAAACTCAGTATCCTCATAATCTTTTTCAAGTGTTTTTTGAATAACAGATTTAGTTTTACTTTCAGACAAAGATATTCCCTCTTTTAATTATAGTTCTCTCCATTTTTTTTTTCGTTAAATACCTTAATAAATATTAAATAAATTTGTTAATAATTAATTTGATTTACTAAATTAAAAATTTTATATTGATTAATCTAATTTTTAAAAGTTTCAATATTTAACCATTTCCGTAAAGGCACCTAATTTGGTTTATATTAGTTCTAATTCTCGCTAATTTTATTAAAAGTCAATGTTGTTGAAGGAATTTCGTCTCTTCTTAGTTTTAATCTAAAGATTTTGTGGAATTAATCCATCTAGTTAAAAACAAGTTTTCATTTAATTGATTTCTTCCTTTTCATTTTTAGAAATTGCCCTCTCATAGCGCCAGCGAGCGATCGCTTCGAGCGGATACCCCAATTGTTTTTTGAACAGAACAAAGTTAAAGATGCCAATTAGAAAGAGAGCAATAATCACGCTAAAAATGAGCCCTATAAGATTAATTGTGAGGATATAAGTATAAATATAAAGAAAAAGAATTGCAAGAACTCCGTTTATTATCATTAAAATATGAATTAAATCAGTCATTTTATTAGATTTAATAATACGTGATTTATTAATGCCATCAATCCCAAACTCAAGATTTAGGAAAATCGTAAAAAAGGAAATTATCATAAAAATTTCCGAAATTTGAGAAATAAGGTTTGGAATATGAAAACAGATGGATAATGGAAAATATGGAGCAAAGTAAGTAAAATATTGCTCTTTAAAAAAAAAAAAATGATAGAAAAATAAGTTTATCAATGCGCAATCGATCGCGAGGGCACAAACTGGCAATGTTCTTGCCCCTTGATTCGATTCTAGGATATGAAGTACAAAAATAAAGGCATACATTGAAAAAGAAGCTATGCCAAGATTCAGGATCATAAATGTTATTAAAGATACTGAAAAAACAATTTCTTGAACAGAAAAATTCGGGGGGAAAATGACTTCAAATAGCCGTACTAGTTCAAAAAAAATAATGATAATTGACAATATACAAAAAAATTGAAGCTGAAAACCATAAACAATCCAATTTTTTGTTTTAGCGTCCATTTTATCAACTTATGTTAATTGAAATCTTTGTTTTCTTTTATTTCCTCAATACTGCTAAACACATTAACATTTATTAATTTTATAGTTTGAATTGCAAATCTACTCCATATACAATAAAATTAATATTTTTTAAGAATTACGATTTAGATATTGCTCTAAAGGGGAATTTATAATTTTAATTCCAAAATGATTCCAAGAAATTTTGAAAACCCATGAATGAAAATTAAATTATAGTTATATGTATAACATTCATAAGAAAATAAAAATTTTGGTTTAAGAAACCTAAATTACACAACATTTAAATATATCTTAAACAATAGTTTAAATTACCAAATCAACTATTAAAATATATAATTTAATAACCACAGACGGACTATATGGCAGAAATAATTTTTAAAATAATATTTCCATTAGTATTAGTGGGACTTCTTGTAATTATTTTCATTAGTGGTTTCTTTAATAAACATCCAAAACAAGAATTGATGAGTTCCGATGAATTCATAAAAGATTGGCTTAAAGATCACGGACAAGCTCATAAGTTAGAGCAACAATTTGCAAAAATAAAAAAGGACCCAGGTGGATTAATTTATATGCCTATAACTTATAAAGGTGCAAAATTCTTTATAAAATGTGGTCTAACTCCAAATAAAGTATCTTATATAAATTTAATTTTATCATTTCTCATATTTTACGGTGTAATAATGGCTAGTGAAGGCCATTCACTTGCTTTATTTTCTCAACAACCTTTCTATGGCGCTTGGTTTATTCCTCTTGCTTTTTTAGTATTATTTACAGGAATTATCGACGGGATTGATGGTTCTATAGCTAGATTGTTAGATATAAAGTCTAAACGTGGTGCTTGGTTAGATAATGTGATTGACAGGTTCAGCGATGTATTAATGTTGGTATGTTTAATTCCTACTAACTTTTTGGTTTTAGCCCCATATAGACTAAATTTTGCATGGATGGTTTGGACAAATATTTTCCTAATTTTTCTTTTTGAATATATGAGAGCAAGACATGAAGGTTTGGGTTTGCATGAAGCAAAACCGTTTATTGGTGAAAGGATAACGCGAATATTAGTAATCTTTGCATTTTTTCTAATTTATGGTATTTCAAGTTTCTTTGTATTAATTACAAACTTGCTAATTCCCTCTGCTACCTCAATATGGACTTTTTCTCACTCTGGAGCAATAACATGGACCATGTTTCTTCTTCAAATCAGTTTATTAGATATTATGGTCTATTCATCGATTGGATTAGCGAGATATAGTTTGAAAAACCTAAAGAAATTAGATAGTAGAGAATAAACGAATTTCAAAAAATCAATTAAAAAATCAAAAAAAAAGAAAGAAAAAAGAGGTTTTAAAATATAAATTTTAAAGGATTTTTATATTTAGGTGTACTGGTAATCTTTTTTATTCTATTACACATATATTTTCTACCTTATTTTTCATCTGGAACAAAAAACGCAATAGATACATTCATAGCTGACCCTTTAACTTATTGGTGGTTTATATTTCCATTATTTGGTCTAATTGTATGGTTGATATTGATTATATATTATGGAAAATATTTCTTAGCATCATTTGGTCGTGGTTATCGAACCAAAACACCTTATTATGCGAATATAAGTATCATGATTGCTTCTAAAAATGAAAGAATATTATTAGAAAGAACATTAAATTCGATCGTTGAATCAAACTATCCAAAAGAAAATATCCAAATAATCATAATAACAAGTGGATCAACAGACGATACAACAGAATTTAGTAAAAATTTTGCTAAAAAGCATAATACAATAGATATAGAAGTTTTATCAGATAATCTTCCTAAAAAAGGAAAGCCTCCAGCCATGAATTATGGTCTAAAATACGTAAAGAATGATATTGTTGTCCTTTATGATTCAGGTTGTATTTTACAAATAGATACATTGAAAAATTTAATATCACCATTTCAAAAGAATAAAATTAATGCGGTTATTGGACCTGTTTTAGTAAAAAATTGGAAGACTAATATGCTGACTAGAGCTATTTTCCTTGATTATGCTTTTTTATCAGGAGGAGGATTATTATTTGAGACTAAAAATAGATTAGGTAAATCGGCTTTTTCATTTGGACGAAATTTTGCTGTTCGAACGGAATACCTCAAGAAATATGGAGGTTTTAACGAAGATTCAACGACAGAAGATCTTTATCTTTCTGTGCTTTTAAATATGGATGGAATAAAAATTTACTTTTCACCTAAAGCAAAAGTTTATGAATATGTACCTACTACTTGGAAGATCTTAGCAAAACAACGCGAACGATGGCTTGCGGGATATATTTTTGATATGCCACAATTAATGGCAATGGAAGGCGAAAAAAAGAGTGGGAAATCGGTAATTATATCACGGAATATGACAATGACATTTATAGGAAATATGGATTCGTGGATGCCCATATTTATTGGATTAGCAATATTCTTTTTCATAATTGGAGAATTCTACCTCCTAAGCTGGACCCTCTCTTGTTTACTCTTTCAATTTGGATTTTTATTCAATGCCGTACGGAAATATGGTGATTTTCATTTCAGTATTTTGTTTTTATGGCCATTATCGGGTTATATTCATCTTTATATGTTTATACATCAGTTCCATTTGCCTAAAGAAATAAGCTGGGAAAAAACACCAATGTTATTAGAAAAACAAGAAGAAGAAATAGCAGCTTTATCTGCTAAATAACTTTAAAATAAAAATTGTCTCAAATTAAAAATCAACTAAATAAAAAAGATCCGAGGAAACAACTTCTCCAATTCATCGTAGTTCATAGGATTTCCTATAATTGATATTATCCGAAGTAATGGTAATTTTCCTATTGATTCAGGTAGTTCTTTAATTTTGTTTGAAGATAAACCTAATTCACGAAGGGATATAAGTTCACCTATTTCATTAGGTATAATTTCTAAATTATTCTTACTTAATTCTAGAGATTTAATCTTTTTAAGAGCACTTATCTCTTTAGGTATCGATATAAGTTTATTATTTGTTATATTTAATATCTCTAACTTTTGAAGATCTTGAATCTTAGGACTAATATGAGTTAAATAATTACCCGCAAGATCTAAATATTTAAGATTCACAAATATAAACAAATCCTTTGGAATAGATTTCAATTTGCATTCTTTTAACGATAGTGAGGATATAGAATTGTATTCCTTATTCTTTAAAATCTTGCGAAAATTATCCAGACCCTCTATTTCAATTTCATAATGAGGAATTTCATCAAGTTCAGATGATTCAAATACTCCGCCTGAAAAACGATAAATACGACCCGTTGTGTAATTTCTGATAATTGTTCTAAAGCGTCTCAAAAAGAATCTTCTATCTTCCACAGCAGACTTACGCCAATGTCGCTTTTTTTCATAACTCCATTTTGTCCATTTTAACACTTCAATTTTAACTTTTTCTGGAAGGATAGCTCCAGTCTCGAGAATCAATACTGCAAGAATTTGATAGCCGATTGCTATACTATCAAATCTAAACTCACTATCTTTATAAAGACCTTTTTTATTTATATCATCTCTCTTGCTCTCCAACCTTGAAATAAACTCGTCCAGATATGCCTC
>JAUWBH010000148.1 GCA_030605085.1 Promethearchaeota archaeon
AACTATTTACGGTAGGGACTGCTCTTTTTCAAACGAGGCTCAGAATCCTCGAATTGTGAGAACAACCACTTGTAAATAGGTAGAAATATTTCCTTGAGGTTACAGATTTTTTGAGCTATCACTTGAACGGAGTATTTCTGACTGTATGAATCAAGTGAACGTGATTATTTTCGATAGATCCAATGGAAGATGAGATCTTTTATTTATATTTTTTATAGCTCACCTTTTTCTTTCTTTCATTAAAATTATTATGGGATTCTATTTAAAACGAGGGAGAGAAACAATTTTTTTGAATTTTATAAAAATTTATAGGTTTTTATAGAAATTCAACGAACTGTTGAAACAATACAAAATTGGATTTAAAAACTAATTGAGTTCTTAAAATCTATTTTAAAATGAGAATTAGTTAAAATTTTTTAGTATTTTTTTATTATAACAACAGTTAGATGAAAATTTATATAAAATTATAAAAATAGATTTTAAATCATTGCTTTATTTGATGGATCTTTAATCTTTTCAATTATTTTTAATAATAACTTAAATTAAATTGGACATGCTTTCTTTTTCAACCTTAGTCGATTTATTGATTTTTTAATACAAATATTTGTATTAATATAATTTTAAATATATACATTACCATGTTAATGTCATATAATTCCATGTAAAATTATAGTTGCGCTTTTCAAAAAATAGAAATGAGTTCTAATTTAAATTCAGAAGAAAAAAAAAGTGTTAACAAGAAGTCTGTTATAATCATTTGTCCAATTTGTAAAATTATGAAAGAAATAATAATTCCTGTTAATAAGTTAACTAAGCCCCTTAATACCATATCAATACAAAAAGGAAAAATCTGCGATCATACATTTCAATTATTTATAGATAAAAATTTTGCCGTAAGAGGATATCAAAAAGTAGATCATGAAATAGAAAACGAGAGCAAACTACCTAAAGGGGATTTTTTAATTAAAGTGATAATCCTTGGAGATTTCCAAGTTGGTAAAACGGCTATAACGAGAAGGTTTGTAGAAAACAAGTTTGACGAAGGTTATTTGCCAACGCTTCAACTCAAAATTTCAAAGAGAGTTTTAAAAATAGGAGATATGAATATGACCATTATGATATGGGATATAGGAGGACAAATTACTCATATGGCTCCTTATAGAAGTAGATTCTACCAAGGTGCACAAGCTTGTCTTATCGTTATAGATAGGACGAGAAATGAAACTCTAGATCATGTAGAAAGGTGGTATAAAGATGCTAAGAAATCTATTAACAATAACATTCCTTTCATTTTGGTAGGAAACAAATCCGACTTACAACACAAAATTATGGTAAGCGAAAAAGATTTAAAAAGTAAAGCATTGGAAATGAATTTTAAATATATGACAACTTCAGCTAAAACAAGTGCAAATATAGAGGACTTGTTTATCGACTTATCAAAAAGGCATTTTGAATATAGAAATTAAAAATACTTTTTACATAAAAACAACCTTTAATTAAAAGATGAATCGAGACACAGAGAAGGATTTCATTCCCAAAAATATATATGTAGGCGAGGGATTATATGCTTTAGGTGAGTCTCTTTCTTATTGGAGCATTAATTAATTTAAGAGGTGTGATCAGTAATTAAAAAATGTAAAAGTGGAATGAATTTGACATTAAATTGATTATATACCCTATAATATGGAATAAAAGTTGTCAGAAATTCTTTTACATTATTGTAGCTTTTTTCTTTGTCATTTTTGGCTATTGATGTAACACATGTACTTAAATTGTCATTTTTTGAACTGAGCGGACACTATTGGCCTACCTCAACAGTAAATTTATAGCCACATAAACCTTTTTTTTTTATAAATAGTTATTTTTCTTAATTTTGAATATGGATTAATTTTAATTTGATTTGAAAACTAATTAAGTTCTTAAACCCTATTTTAAGAAGAGATCTAATTAAAATTTTAACTTAATACAAAAAAGATTTAAAAAAATTTAAAAAAATGATTAGATTTCTTATTTCCTCTTCCAATCCTTAGAAATCCTTAAGAAGTGAAGCGAATAATCTTTCGTAGTGTACAGCCATACAATGTATACCGGCCGCTTTTGTCGTTTTCTTTATCTCCTTAATAAATGGTTCAAAGAATTCAAGGTTGATTTTATCGATTGCAGCATATTTACCCGGCTTATTACCTTTATTGTCCTTTTCGGCTTTCTTGAGAGCCTTAAGTAAATCGCTTGGAACCGATACTCCAGGAATATATTCGTTGAAATACCAAGCAATCCCATAGGCCTTAAGTGGAAACAAACCTAAAAGCACGGCGACATCGTATCTTTCTAGTTCTTTTAAGAACTCCTTCGCTTCATCGATATCAAAAGCGGTTTGCGTTTGGATAAAATCAGCGCCAACCTCAACTTTTCTTCCCACTTTAAGGATCTCTGGCTCAAGATAAGGTGGACGAGCGTTTGGATTTGCAGCACATCCAATATTCATTTGAATTGGACCACCCTCGATCTCTTTACCTTCCAGATCAGTTCCCTCGTCTACTATTTTTGATACGAGTTCAATAAACTGGGTACTGTCAAGATCGTATACGGGGCGTGCTTTTTTATTATCTCCAAGAGCTGTATGATCTCCCGTAAGGGTCAGAATATTCTTAAGTCCGAGAATTGCTCCACCTACGACATCGCCGAATAAGGCAATTCGGTTTCTATCCCTTACAGTCATTTGCCAAACAACTTCAAGTCCTACTTTTTCTTGAACTAAATAGCTTGGTACCATTGAACAGGTGTAAGCATCTCCTTGCGGACCATCCGTAACATTAGCAGCAACAATTTTTCCAGTCTTTTTCATTTCTTCGGCAGAATGAAGGACCGAAGATAGATCAAACATTTTAGTAGGTTCTAATTCGCCGGTAAACACAAACTTTCCTTCTCTAATCGCTTTCATTAAGTTCGAATATGCTGGTCTTTTTGCCATTTATTTTTTCTCCTCCTTCTTTTTGTCTTCTTCTTCATTTGTATACGGTTTATTAATTACATGGTACGCAGGACTCGTCGCAGGACGGTAATCTCTAGCTGGACGATAATTCTTAAAGATGTCAAGTTTACCAAACTTCTTTAATCTCTCATAAATACCAATCCAAGCGCAAGGACGAGTATATCCTCCGACCTCACAGAGTCCATTTACGGTACCTCCACAGGGACCGTTATTTATATGTTTTGCACATCCGGCTATTGGGCAAACGCCTCCTGTATCTCCTAAAAGGCAACTTCCACAAGTTTCACAATATTGAATGAAGCTGTTTTCACCAGCGTTCTGAACGCCTCCACACATGCTATTTTGGGCAGGGTATGTAAGGATATTATCAGCTACCATATTCAGCATTACTATACCTAATCCACACGCTAACGATACTATAGCATCGTATTCTTCTACGAATGGTCGTACCGTAGTGGCCGCGATTCTGTCGTCGCACTGTCTAAGGATCGTGATTGCTCTCCATTTCAATTCTTTTCCTTCGGATTTAGCTTTTAACTCTAATAGTTGTCCAAGTACTTTTGCTTCGTTTATAGAACGTGGAGGTTGACAACAACCATCGCATCCAGCAATTAAGATTTTCGAGTATGATTTTATCATCTCGTAAGTTTCGTTTATATCTTTTTGTTGTGTAATTATCATATTACTTATCTCTAAATCTTTTTTTTCAATCTTTATTTTTTTTTTTAAAACTATTAGTTTTTATCATTTAGATTTATTTTATTAAAAAAATATATTTTCAATTAGGTTTTTGCAATTTCTTTTACTTTGTTAACGAAATCCGTAATTACTTCGGAGAATCGTTTTCCTTCGCTAGCAGAGATCCATTCTAGTCTGAAACGTTCTTTATTAATTCCAACTTTTTCAAGAATCTCTTTAATTTCGTTATATCGCTGTAAAGCATCGTAATTGCCTTCCATATAGTGACAATCTCCAATATGACAACCACCAATAAAAACACTATCAGCACCCTCTAAAAACGCTTGTAAAATAAAACTTTTGGGGATTCTTCCGGTACACATTACTCTTATTGGTCTTATGTTGGTAGGATATTGGAATCGACTTACTCCACACGTATCAGCACCAGCATAGCTGCACCAATTACATAAAAAGGCCACAATACGAGGTCTTTCATCGACAAAATCACCTTTTAACGCTTCTGATATCATTGGAGTTAATTGATCGTCAGCAAAATGGCTCATTGTAATTGCTCCTGCAGGACAGGCGGCAGCACAGTCACCACAGCCTTTACATAATAATGGATTTGATTCAGAAACCAGTTTATCGTTATCAAAATTTACTCCAATAGCACCAAAATTACATACTTCCTCACATCTTTGACACGCAATACATAGTGCAGGATTGACTACTGAAACTAATGGTTCATTTTCAACAATACCAGAGATTAATGGTATTAAAGCGTGAGCTGCAGCCCCTCTTGCTTGAGATATAGATTGTGCAATTCCTTTTGGCCCGTGAGCAGTTCCAGCTAAATAAATTCCATCAGTTGCAAAATCAACAGGTCTTAGTTTTATATGCGCCTCTAAAAAAAATCCACTCTGATCGCGAGGTACTTTGAGTAACTCGGCGAGTATTTTGTTGTCGTTAGGTTTTAATGGTGTTGACAAAACTACCTTGTCAACTTCGATGTTAAGAGTTTCTTGCGATAAGATATCGTTAACTTTAACTTTCAATTTTCCATTGGCAATATCTACATCGGGATACTCGCTGAATCTTATGTAATTTACATTTTCTCTAGCTTTCCAATAAAATTGCTCCTCATCAGTTCCTACTCTGATATCCCTGTATAAAATATAGATATTAGATTTAGGGTAGTTTTCCTTTACATAAGTCGCATTTCTTATAGATTCCGAGCAACAAATTAGAGAGCAATAGGAGCATCCTTTTTCTGGATCTGTCTGTCTTGACCCAACGCAATGAATAAATACAAGCGTCTCCTCATCCTTTAATTCGTTGTTTTTGATTTTATCAGATAGTTCTAATTGGGTCATTATCCGAGGATCTTCTCCGTAATGATACCAACCTTTAGGTTTATGTTCAAAAGCACCTGTAGCGGCTACAATTACACCTACATTCAAGTTTGAAATTTTATCATCGGTATTATTTTTAACCTTGACATCAAAATTACCGATAGAGCCTTTGACATCAACTACTTTAGAATTTAAATAAGTTGTGAGGGTCTTTAACTCGTTTACTTCTTTAACCGTTTCATCTAGAAATTCTTTCGAATCTATGTTATCAAAGTTGATTTTATAAATCAGATTTAATTGTCCTCCTAGTTTGTCATCCTTTTCGACTAAATGGACTTTAAAGCCTTTTTTAGCGATTTCCATAGCAGCCGTCATCCCTGCGATCCCTCCACCAATTACTAAAGCTTCAGGAACTACTTCTCCTTTTATTTTATGTTCAACTTTTAAAAATCTTGTACGCGCTACGCCCATTCGAACTAAATCCTTAGCTTTATCTGTTGCTTTTTCACGATCGCTCATATGAACCCACGAATCTAATTCACGGATACTTACGAAATTAAACAGATATTCGTTTAAACCTGCTTCTCGAATAGTTTTTTGAAATAAAGGTTCGTGAGTCCTTGGAGTACAAGCCGCAACAATAACCCGATTTAAATTTAATTCTTTAATCTTTTCTTTTATGATGTCTTGCGTTAAACTCGAGCAACTATACTTGTTATGCATAGCAAATACAACATCTGGAAGCGTTTTTGTATATTCAACTATTTCTGGAACATCCATGTAACCGCCAATATTTATACCGCATTCGCAAATAAATACGCCTATTCTTGGTTGGTCTCTTTTGTTAACCACGATTAAAGGAGGTAACTCAACTTTTTGTTCCTCCTCGCTCAGCGGTTTTGCATGAAATGCCGCTAACGCAGCAGCCCCACATGCTTTGGCTACTGAATTTGCTATATCGTCAGGGGATTGACAGGAACCTGTAACATATACTCCATCACGAGTAGATCGTAAATCCTCTACGGAATTTTTCGTTTTGAAGAATCCTAACTCAGTTGTTTCAATTCCTAACATTTTAGCAAATTCTTCAGTATCCTTTCGCGGTATAACAGCATTTGCTAATACGACTAAATCGAATCTATCAGACCCAACTTTGCCTGTATCCAAATCCTCATGATTCACTACCAAATCGTGAGTTTCGGAATCTTCTTGAATGAAACCTGGGAGACCACGGAAATACTTTAACTTATACTCATCTCTGGCTCTTTCGATAAATTCCTCTTGATTTTTACCAATTACACGAGTGTCATTAAAGAAGATTGTTACATTTGTATCGGGTGAGTGTTCTCTTGTCACCACTCCCTCTTTAGTCATATACATACAACAAAATTTAGAGCAATAAGCGCAATATGATTTATTTCGAGAGCCAACACACGCAATAAATGCTACATTATGGGCATGCTTTTTATCTAAAGGGCGTAAAAGTTCGCCACCAGTAGGACCAGAAGCACTTAACAACCTTTCGTATTGCATAGCAGTTATTACATTTGGGTAATCTCCGTAATGATATCGGGTAATTACGCTTGGGTCTAAAAGATCTATACCCGTAGCCACGATAATAGAAGCCACATTGTATTCTACGATTTCATCTTTCATGTCCCATACAATTGCCCCTGCTTCACATTCCTTCTCGCATAGCTGACACGCATTTTTTGTCAAATACAAACATTTTTCCACATCAACAGTTGCTTTTCTTGGAACTGCTTGAGGGAACGGTATGTAAATTGCGGTGCGGTTGCCCATTGCTTCTTCAAATTCTGAAGGAATTTTCTTCATAGGACATTTTTCCGTGCAAGTTCCACAGCCAGTACATTTATCAATGTCCACATAGCGAGATTTTTTTATAACTTTAACTTTAAAATTACCAGCATCTCCAGTAACTTCTTGTACTTCCGAATACGTCAAAAGTTCAACATTAGGATGCCGAGCCACCTCAACCATCTTAGGAGCCAAAATACAGATACTGCAATCTAGAGTAGGAAATGTTTTATCCAGTTGCGCCATCCGACCGCCAACGGAAGGAGTTTTCTCTACCAAGATTACTTTGTATCCTTGCTCCCCTAAAGTTAAAGCAGCTTCGATTCCACTGATACCTCCGCCAATTATTAATATAGAATTTAATTTATCTGCCATAAATCTTCAGTTTTTCGGTTTTTTATAATATTTTTTGTTTTAATATCAATATGTTATTGATTTATGAAAATTATTGATCAAAATTAATTATTATTGTTATATTAGAAAATAAGTGTAAGGGGAATTTATTATTAGATTCTTGTTTTTTTTTAAATTATGAACCCAATAGAGGGTATTTTTATATTTTTCATTTTGATTAAAATTTAAAAATCTTTAATTTAAAGCCGACAAAAATTCTGAATATGTCAACTTTTTTTCTGTCGATGAATCTGAGACTTTTAATTTTGATAAAAATTAGGCATTTGTCCATTTTCGATAAAAATATTGTAGGATTTGAACGATCTCGATCATTTTTCAGGTTACGACATAATTCGAAGAGGGATAATCAAAATTTTCGTCGGGCTAATTTTAAATATTTTTAATTTTTGGTTAATTTTATCAACTTAAAAAAACCCTCAATAGAAATTACAGATTTCTGCAATTATAAATTCGCAAAAAAATACATTTATATACAACATATAAGTTAATAATAATAAGTGGATTTTAAGAATGTAAGGTGATTAGAGATAAAAATTTTAGTATCTGGCCCTTTACAGTGTGGTAAATCTTCCTTTATCAGATATTTAGACAAAAATTCGTTGAATATACAAACAAAAGGAAGAGATAATAAATTTTATACGGTAGGGTTAGATGTGGGTTCGCTTAAACTTGATGGCTTCGCGATATCTTTATTCGGCACGCCGGGGCTTATGAGATTCAAAATAATGCGGGATATTATTGCTGCAGGTTCCGATGGAGTACTATTTATTTTCGATGCGAATCATCCAGAAAAAGATAAAAAAGCACTGACAATACTAAATTCAATAAATAAGGTTATTAAACCTAAAACCCCAATAGTGTATTTAGCAAACAAGCACGATATCGAAGGTGCTCGTTCTCCCGAAATAATTAAGCGGCAAAACAAATTACCTAAAGATAGTAAAATTTTTCCCACAAGTACGAAAACTGGATTGAATGTTAAAGAATCGATGAAGTATTTAGTGGATAGAATTTTCGAGAGGTATAAGAAACTTATTAACCTCCTTAGCAATTACGAAACTGATATAAGAGGATTAGCAATGAAATTAAAAAAAAACAAAAATCAAATGAGAGACCTCTTAAATCGCCTTGAATTAAAAAGATTTATTACCATCGACAGGCTCAATCGAACATATAAAGTGAACAAGGAATTAAGAAATTTAACTTAATGTGTATTACAAAGAGAAAATTCAAAAATTATTGAACAAATTTTAAGGGTTAGGGTTAATTAAGCGAATTAAATTCTTGTCTTAAAATATCCATGCATTCTGAGCTAAATTCGTCCTCATAAACATCATTATTTACAGAGTATAGATCAACTGGATAATCTTCTTCAAATCCCGTTAGAGATAAGATTATTAAATTTGAAACGCTAGTAAACGCCTCTTTAGAACCCCTGTACTCAAATAATTTTAATACTAAATAGGATAAAAATCTAAATTTGCATCTTTGCGCTTCTCTTAAATCTTCTTCGCGTTTAAGTTTCTTTTCAAATAAATTTAAATATTGAATTTCAATAATTTCTTCCAAACTCATAATACTTCGTCAAAAATTAAAAATTAATATTAAATTCTGAGGCTCCACTTATTTTTTGCTATAATATACACGTATTATTTTAAAAACTAAGTTTATATACAGCAATTATTTTTAAAATTGCCAAATTGCTTTTAAGAGTGAATAAAAAAAAGTGTAAACCCTAAAATTAGTAAAAATTTCTTTAGAATTCAGATGGGGACAAAATATTGCCATTTTTTTCTTTTAATGCATTTAATTTAATCCTTTGCTCTTTTAAAATGTTCCAGAAAAATTTAGGTATGTTATCTTCTTTCTTATACATATCCTCCACTCGATCTAGTTTCTCGAGCAATTTCATAATTCTGATTGAAAATTGCTCTTTATAATCTTTTTCAGCATATTCTTTATCTAAATATTTTTTAAACAAGACTTTTAAGTCTTCATATTTAGGGATATATCCAACTGGTGTTTCAATAGCTTCATATTCATTATGAGTACGCCCTTCTGCCCATAGAATCCAAATTAATTTATCCAACATTCCGTTCAAGTATTTTCCCTCTTCATTTTTAAGAAAATAATTAGTGGCAAATACTTTAGGAGGGTGCTCTAAACGATTTCCAAACTCTTTATGGTTTTCTAAATATTTGCCAAGCGGTACTACAACAAAATCCAAATTGGCCATTGGTTGCTGTTTTCTCACTCCTTCTGCCCCGAGAGTTGCTGAAGTCGTTTCTGAGTCTATAGATGCCCCAAGAAATACACCATGTTCCCAATTAAGGGTTTCAAGGACAGGAGGCATAGTATCCGAATCTCTTCCACCATAGAATATGCCATGTACAGGTACTCCATCAGGATTGTTCAAATTTTCATCTGCGTTTTTTAATTCTTCAATTCTAATAGTATATCTCGCATTCGGATGAGCATGTGGAATTTCCTTTCCATTCTCATCTTTTTTACCCATGTACCACTTTCCTGAGAAGTTCATGCCCTCTTCAGGAGTTTCCCTTTTATCTCCAATCCAATATGGGGTCTCTTCCGTAATAAGCACATTGGAAAAGATAATTTCTCGAGGAGTTGTAATCGTATCCCAAATAAATGGATCATCTTCAAGATTCACATCTTTAATTATGCCAAAAAGACCTTGCTCAATATTAACGACATGAGCATAACCATCGTTCCATGGCCTAAGGTATGCAATATCATCACCTACAACAGTTTGTCCTGGAAGCATTGCCGTACTTGTTTTGCCACATGCACTAGGGTATGCCCCGCAGAAATATGAAACTCGATCTTTTCCATTAGGATGTACACCAAGAATGAAATAATGCTCTGCTAACCAATTTTCGTTATTGGATTGATTTATTGCTAGCCTAAGAGCGAGTTTTTTTAATCCTAGAGAGTTCCCTGCATATTGGTTATTTACTGATAAAACACGGTTTTCTTGTAAATCAACAAAAATCCTGCGTTTATCGAGATTTTTTGAAACTGGAGGGTTACCTACGAGTTCTCCAGCAGAGTGAATAAAATAATAGAATTCATCAGAACCATTTAATTTTTTGAATTCTTCATAACCAGCTCTATATAGAAGATCTTCTGAATGGGCAACATAAAATGAATCCGTCAATTGAAGTGCAAGAATAGAGAACTTAGAATTTTTAGGTCCTAAGCAGAAAAATCGCACTAAGCACTCATGTCCCTCCATACATCCATCCATAATTTCAAAAATCTCTTTAAGACCTTTATCCCGGTCAATTGTATTAATCCAAGGGCTAGCGTATTCGCCTTTTGGGACTAATACTCGCGTATTTTGCTTATCCCTTGCCTGATCATGATATGACATGGTAACAAATCCATCGTAATGGATCGTGTGCCCTTCTGTAGAAAGTTTTGCCTCTTCACCAACCTCAATGCATTTCTCTGCTATATATTGAATGTCCTCTTTAGAATCACTGATTACGGTAACCTTAGAGGGTTTGCATAACTCAACAAATTCCCGTATTACTCGTAAAACCTTTTCATTATTCATCGCATATAACTTTCGAAGATTTTCCTCATCTATAGCTTCCATTTTTGTAAGATCTCTTAACTTTAGAAATTCTGATGTATCCAATTCATCAATATATTATTATTTTTTATAATATTGTATTATTATTATTTTTATCAGTAAAAAGTTTTTAGAAAATAAAAGTAAAATTATTATTTTCTATATAATATCATCAAAAAAAATGAACAAATCTACAAGAATTCTGAGTTTTTATTAAACAATTCATTTTCAAAAAAATTTCTCATATTAATAATTACCGATTTTTATTGAAAAAAATTCAATTCTAATTATTTTACTTCTTAATCTAATCTTATATAGTTATTATTAACACTGTCTTGCGACAAGACAGTGTGCTGGACAAACTAAGTACTCAGCGAAGCCCCCATTACGACCTAAACCGATTGCTTCTGCATTCACGCATAAATTTAAGAGGCCCTTTTGACAATAAAAGCACTTTCCGCAGTTTATTGTAGAATCGATCGATATTCGATCACCTTTTTTCCATTTCTTAGGAACTTCAAGACCTTTCTCTACTAATGTGCCCGTGATTTCGTGTCCCAATACTCCTTTGTCTGGCACAATCCCGTTTTATAAAATTCTAAGTCTGATCCGCAAATACCTGCATACTTTACTTTTACTAAAACCTCTCCTTTTTGGGGAATAGGTTTCGGGATGCCATCAATTCGTATTTTATGTTTTCCTTCATATAACGCGGCTTTCATTATTATTTTCCTTTTGAAATTAAAAAAAAATTGATATTAATTTATAATTTAAGCATGGGAAATCGGATATTTTCCATATTTTTGAATTGTTTTCAATATTGTTGGAACTGAAGCAAATAAGTGCATGGCAGAAGGAAACCCTTCCGAAATTCCCATTAAAAAGTTATCCCCCGGTGCAGCATTCGTGAGCATTTCACGGGTTTTTTTCCGAACAGCAGATTGTCCTTGTAAACTAACAGATTCTGGAAAGTTGGCCCAAATGACCTTATCTTTCCAAATTTTCCTCGCTTCGTTAATTGGAAAATCACCTACAGGTGGAGCAGTAAAACTCTCAATTACATCTATTTTGGTTTTAGCTATCAATTCCCCGATGCTCTTCAATGTGCCATCCATATGTACTATGTATTTCTTGTCGTGTTTGTGTAAAATTTCTGAGACTTCATTATAAAAAGGAAGACTGTATTTCTCAAAAAATCTAGGGTTCGTTACGAGGCTGGTAACATTATCGGGGCCCCAAATTGCATCTGCGGGTGATTCTGCTGCGATTTTATAGATTTCCAATTCTTTTTTGTAAATATTTCTATAAAGCTCATCGAATTCTTTCTGATGCATGTAAAAATTAAGAGATAATGTTTTAGCACCCATTAACATGATCATTGATTGGAACGGAGATTTCGGTACAAACGCCGAGACAATGCCGTAATCGCCTAAAACCATTTGGAATTCTTTAATGTCATTATAATGCGGTGTATATTCGGCATTTTCTATTAAATAATTGAGAGCACTATAGTCATCAACACCTTTAATTATATATCCATCCTCTAGGAACCAAGGAAGCATTTCAGACATATCAAGACTTTTTACTTTTGCTTTTAGCGACAAATTTCCCGCAGGAGTACTGATCTTTCCTGTTACTTCGTGTGGAGTGTTCATTGCCATGAGAATATCCACTGGTGACCAAGATGTCACTTTTTCGTAATGATGTATTATATCCATATTAGTGCTTGGACAAATTACTTTATGTGCCTGGACAGCTAATGCCCCATGGAGACTAAGCCCATTATCTAAAAGTTTTCGCCATGGTTCATAAAGAGCAAGCCCTGCTACATTGAGAGTTTCAACATACATAGTAAATGGTATTAAATCGGGCTCCTCATGACGGAGTACGGCCAATATTCTCTCTTTCGAATTCATCCTTCAACCCACCTCTTACATATTCTAACTCCCTCAATGGCATTATGAGCATAGGCATCAGCTCCAATATCATCAACAAATTCTTGTGTAATAGGTGCTCCTCCGATAATAACTTTAACTTGATTTCTAAGATTAGCTTCTTCAAGCGCTTTCATAACATTACCAATTTCGAGCATTGTCATTCCAATTAAGGCAGACATAGCAAGGATTTTAGGATTTTCTATACGAATCGCTTCCACAAATCTCTCCGGAGTTACATCAACGCCTAAATCAATAACTTCAAAGCCCTCAGCCCTCAAAAAGACTCCAACTATATTTTTCCCAATTTCATGCAGATCTCCTTTACCTGTACCAATGACAATCTTGCCAAGAGACTTCACTTCGGTTTTCTCTTTAATATTTGGTTCTAATATTTTCATGACATTTTTTATAATTTCTCCAGCCATGATAAGTTCAGATAAGTAGTATTCTCCTACCTCGAATTTATCTCCTATAATAGTCACGGCATTTGCGATTCCATTTTGGATGATTTTAAAAGGTTCAATACCTTGGGCAACACCGTTTTCACACACTTTTTTAGCAACTTCAAGATCCATACCCACAACAGCATCAACAAATTGTTTTAAAATCTTTTCTTCCGTCATTTATATTCCTTTTTTTTGATTTTTAGAATTAGATTTTATTTTATTATATTTTAATTTGTTTTTTTAAATAGTTTTAGATGTGTATTAAAGTTAAAAAAATGTAGTAGAATTTAAAAAAAAAAATTAAAAACATTATAATTTGTTCTTTTCCTTCGTAAACTGCTGCTTTCATTTTTTTTTCTCACGAAAAACATTCATTTTCTGACCGATACTAATTCAACAACTTCTTCTTTCTTCTTCACTTCGCGTTTCCAACTTGCCGGATTATAAGATTCCTTTGCCAAGTAATCCATTATAGTGTTTATCTTAGGATTTACTCTCACATCTATAATTGCGGGAAGGCCTGAATCAAAGGCTCGTTGTAGAGCCGGGCGAATCTCATTTGGATCTGATACTAATTCTCCATAACAATTAAAAGCTTCGGCGTACTTATCATATCTAGTATCATCACTTAAGGATGACCCTAAACCAAAAAATCTTTTCCCGTGAACCAATTTTTGACCCCTAGCGACCATTCCCCAAAGTCTATCATTACATATGACAACTACGAATGGAAGATCATGTCTTCGGGCCGTGTCAATTTCCTTACCATTGAATAGAAATGAACCATCACCAGTTAAGACCAGTACTTTCCTTTTAGGATATGCATATTTGGTAGCAATAGCTATAGGAACGCCACCACCAAGATGTTGAATCCCTAAACCACCAGAAAAATACATTGACTTTGGAAAATATGGTTTCAAGCCAGTAAGCCCCCAAACAGTTGTATCACCTCCATCAAGAATAATGAATCCATCTTCAGGCATAAACTCACCTATTTCCTTAACTAAACGCTGAGGATGGATGGGAATTTTATCAGTAGAGCCATCCCTTTCAATGCGAGCGTAGAATTTTTTAACTTCTTTTTGAACGGTTTTAACCCAAGGGGTTTCAGATCTCGAGGTGCTAACCTTTATTTTTGTTATCTTAATCATTTGGGTTAGAACACCTTTTATATCCCCTACAATTGGCACATCGATACCTCGATTTCTCCCAATCTCTTCGGCTTTAATATCTACTTGAATGAGTTTCGCGTCATCAGCAAAACAAGGCATATAACCAAAATTCATCATTCCAGTAATTCTTGCCCCTAATATAAGTATAACATCAGCCTTTTGAAGCAATGAAGTTCCAGGTCCATCCATAGGGCTTGCCAATCCAAAATATAGCGGATGATCAGGAGGGATTGAACCAAGCCCCCAGCCCCACATTCCTACAGGGATTTGAGATAATTCTGCAAATTTTACAAGTTCTTTGGAAGCTCCTGAAAAGTTTGTTCCTGTACCTGCCATAATAAAAGGGCGTTCAGCGTTTAATAATAAATCTAATGCTTTTGTCACCATTTCTTCGTTTCCATATGGTCCGTGGAAAGCTCGAAGTTTTTCAACGGGCACAAATGCTTGTTGTACAATATCTAACTCATCATCACATTCTTTAATCATCACATCAAACGGAACAAGCAAAAGTACGGGTCCAGGACGCCCCGTTGAAGCTATTCTAAAAGCCATATTGACATACTCGGGTAATCGTTCTGTTTCATAGCAATATCCCGCCCATTTTGTTACAGGACGAAATGATGGAACCACATCAATTTCATTTGCCGCCAACTTCTCGACCTCCATCAGGGGTGTTGATGTACATATCGCCACTAAGGGTATAGAAGAATCCCATGCTATCGGAATGGAAGGAAATAAATCCGTAATTCCCGGCCCTGATTGAACCGAGCATACTCCAACCTGACCCGTTGCTAAATAATAACCGATAGCAGCGTGCCCAGTAGCTTGTTCGTGACGAAAATCAATAAGATCTATCCCAGTTTCAGTACACGATTTATCATTACAGTAGTTATAGATTAAATCGTTATCTCCACAGAGAGTCCAAATAACTTTAACTCCTTGGTTATCCAGTGCACGAACTATTAGCTGTGCTCCATTAACCATAACCATTTTTATTTTATTTCCATTAAATTTTTTTAAATTTTGTATTGTTTTGTTTTCATTTTTTAATTTTTAAGAGAATTTAAAATATCATTAATCTCCTTTACCAATAGAACTAACTAAATGTTCTATTATTTGAATTTTTTTTTTTGATTTTTTTCAAATTCATTAAGAATACCACTATTATAAAGCGAAATTAAGCCATGAAGTTCAGCCCAGATTCGGATCGTGAAAATATTTGCATTTTTTCCTTGCAAATTAGGATTTGAAGGCATTCTTAATGATCATTGATAAATTTAACAGCGTTAAATTTAACAGTGTTAAATATATATTCGTTTCGCTTTTTATTTAAACATTTACCATATGTTTTCTCATTTAAACTGTCTCTATTCTAAAACAATCAAAAAAAAATATAAATATTAACACTTAAATGCAATTAAGAAATAAACAATAAGCTTTTATTATATTAAATAGTCTGAAAAATAAAAAGAAAATTAATATTAATATAAAGATTTCTAAGGTTGAAATCCACCTTTTGCAGCGCTGGAAGCCCTGATAATTCTATCAACCCTTAAAATTAAGTTTGCCAATTCGCTACCGGATTTTAATAAATGAATGATTAATGCTGCTGGTTCGACAATACCTTTGTTAAAATTGTCGCCAATTGTGTTTGTAATAGTATCTATTCCAATCCATTTATCGTTATCTCCTTTATGGGCT
>JAUWBH010000219.1 GCA_030605085.1 Promethearchaeota archaeon
TTTTAGCGATCTCTTGACTAATTCAGCGACCGTTTTGCAATCTTTAAACTCAATCATTAAAAAAATAGCCTGATATCGCTCCTTTAGACTATAGTGCTTTTCCTTCCGGTATAGATCGACCAGCTCATCGTGATTAGGAGATGCTTTTAAAATTTGTAGTCTTTCCATGCTTTTAAGAACAGAATGGAAACTTTATTTAAGGGTATGATATGTAAGTGATATGTAGAAAAATTTTAAATCATTCGTAAGTATTAATGTCATTATAAATAGATATCTATTTGATTTATTCATACAATTTTTCAGTTTTTATTTATAGAATTAATTTCTTATAAAAATTGTGATCAGTAATTAAAAATTGACACAAAATCAGTAATTAACTGAAAAATTAAAGGTGAATAATAAATATGAATATTTAAATCCGTACATAAGATATTAGACGAAGTTAAGCACTTATGTGCAGAAGAAGGGCTTGCCCCCTCGACCACCTTAAAAAAAATTCGCTTTTTGGAAAAAAAATTTTAAGGGGATAAACGATGTTTCCGTAAAGGAAATTACCAATTGGATTAATTCTTATGCGAGCAAGTTATAGAATATTATTTTTAAGCAATATATACTTTTAAAGGAAAAATCTTAACTATTAAGAAAAATTGGAAAAATTTTGATGTTAAACTTTAAAATTCCACTTATCTTTTATACATAAATAGATTTATAGAATGATTTTCTTAAAATTAGATTCGTAATTATTTTTAAACATCAATGATGTATTCTTTTGGCATAAAAAAAAAAAAGAATTTAAAATTAAAAATTTGAAGCTTATAAATTATTTAAGGATTAATTAACGCTTTATTTAAACATTTTTGAGCAATTTAAATTAATTCGTGTAATTTTTTCTATTATTACAATGGAGTTAAGGCTGTACTACCATGTTTTTGAGCTTCATCGACAAGAGACATAAGTTCATCGGTCGGAATTGGGACTAAATCAAATACGCTCATTTTTGATAATTTTAATTCCGCTTTCACTGTCTCCGCTAGATTGTTACAATCCCCCGAAAAGAAAACTTTCCTCTTACCAAATGCTTCCCTAAGTTTATCGTTAACTTCATTAATTGCACAATAACCTGCTATAAGACCTTTAGTATATCCTTCAGCTTTTAACTTATCTACAAGATCCTCGTCATGTCCTTTACCTATTATTAAAAACCAACCTCCTTTGAATTTATTGGGATAATCATATGCAAATGTTTGTAAAGTTGCTAGCGGATTGTTTTGACAACCTTCTATACATAATAGGTCTTTTCCTTTAACAATCTTAACATCATCAGGAAACTCTTGTAGCAAATCCCACTCGTATTTCTCTTTATAATCGTTTAAATCCTTCCCGATTACATTAATTTTACCTAAATCACCCTCCCCTAAGCCTCGTTCATAAGCTATTTTCAAGTGAGGAACTTCATCTAATGTTAGTCCAAAGATTCGTGCACCAACAACATCAACTGCTAATGTATCTCTTCCGCCTATTAAAATATTAAACTCTATAACAAGTTTATCTTCCCATACTGTTGGAGGATAATGTCCGTGAATCGTTCCTCCCCCCCAACCATCAATAATTGTGATGTCCGGTTTGATGTATTCATACACGTCTACTATTTTTGAATGCAAATTATAGTTATGATCTTTACCTCGATCTTCATGTTGGGGATATCCCCATTGATTTTTTATTCCAAGCGTTACTCTAGCCATTGAATGAGTTTTTAATTTTGGCAAATTAATGTAAGTAACTGAATCTCTGTTTTCCATAATTTTAACGATTGTCATGGGCAATCTAAAAGTTTTCAAATTATATCCTTTAGGGTCGTCTTTTGCTGAAGGTTTTCCTTTGAACTCGAAGGTTTTAGTATCTTCTTCGTCTAAATATATTACCTCTGCTCCGGTCTTTTTACATACTTCCTTATATCCATTAATGGCAAAAACAATCCGGGTCATGTTTGCTTGAGTGCTGTTTTCCATGACATATATTTTTCCACCAATTCCTTTAAGATATTCAATAACTGCTTCTAAAACTTCGGGAGAGGTATAGGCATGCTTTTTAAAATCAATTCCATTCACTTTAATATAAACTTCTTTCGAGCTTTTTAAAATAGTTTCACTAGATTTTGCAAGGTTAGAAAAGAGTTCGCTTACGGCAGATTTTATTCCTTGTTTTGTATCAACTATATATACTTCTTTCATTTTTTATGCACCATAAAAATTAATGTACAATAGTAAAAAAAATTATGATTAATTTTTTTCCTAATCTTTTTTTTCCCTCTTGAAATTTGGGATATTTTGTCAGGATTAAAAAAATTAAAAAATATATTTTTAGAATGATTGATAATATTTACTAAGATTTTACTTTTAAAGAATTTCAATAAATATAAGATTATCTTAATAATTAAATTCTTTACGAGAATTAATAAAATGGTTAGATATAATTGTCCCATAGAAGGTAAATTATATAAAACAACGGAAGATATTAAAGTTGGCTCCATCATAACCTGTCCTGGATGTGGATACGATTTAGAATTTATAAACCTTAAAGAGGCACTTGCTAAAGTAGAAGTAGTAGTGGACACTTCGGAGTGGGTTGGCACATATAAATGTCCCTGGGATGGGGGAAAATATGGATTAACCGAAATTGATAAAGTTGGTGATATTATTACATGTCTTGGATGTGGTTGTGTATTAAAAATTATAAATATTGATGGGGAAAAAGTGATAGTAGAAGAAGTTTGGGAAGGTACAATTAAATACGAATGTCCTGAGGATGGGGGAATTTATGAATTAACTGAAGAAAATGAAGTAGGAGACATTATTTGCTGTCCTGGAAGTGGTTGTACTTTAAAAATTGTAAAATTTAAAGGGGGGATTGCTATTGTTGAATATGTTGGGTATGATGAGATTTAAGTAATTATCTTAGTAAAAACCTTTAAAATTGTAAAATATTAAAATTTAAATTTCAATTAAAATTTAATTATCGCTTGCAATTTCTCGATACTGCATATCTAATAGACGTTTATATTTTCCATTTAAAGCCATTAAGCTTTCGTGGGACCCTTCTTCAATAATATTGTGATTTTCTGAATCTAACACAATTATATGATCAGCGTTTTTTATTGTCGAAAGTCGATGCGCTATGATAATAGTGGTTCGTCCTTTACGAGCCTTATCTAAGGCATCTTGAATTAATGTTTCTGTATAAGGATCAACCGAAGATGTAGCTTCATCTAATATTAAAATTTTTGGGTCAGGGATTATAGCGCGAGCAAACGAAATTAATTGTCTTTGCCCAATAGAAATATTAGCGCCATTTTCTTTTAATTTTGTGTCGTATTTTTTATGCAAGGTTTCAATAAAGTTGTGCAATCCCAGAAATTTGGATACCTCAATCATTTTTTGCTCAATTTCAGCAGTAAGTTTTCCAAACGCATAAAGTAAATTTTCCCGAATTGTCCCTGTGAAAAGAAATGCATCTTGAGGAACTATCCCAATGAAATTACGCAATTTTGTTTTTTCAACATCTCGAATATCTATACCGTCAATTTTTATATTGCCCTTATTTATATCGTAAAAGCGAGAAAGCAATTTGATTATCGTGGTTTTTCCTGCTCTAGTTTCCCCGACTATTGCCAACGTTGTACCTGAAGGAATCTTCAAATTAAAGTTATTTAATACATATCCTCTCGAATGATGGTGTTGCATAAGTTTTTTCTGCTCTTTAATAGCCTCTTTGACTATTTTTGGAAATTGTTCAAAAAGTTCTGGAGGAATAGGCATTGATGCTAGCATTCGGACCATTTCTTGAGGTGATTTCATTCCTATTCTCCCACCACCCATTATATTACCTCCTCCACTTACCAATCCCCCTCCACTTGATTGCTTTAAGTTTGTTTGGGCGCGTAACATCATTTCTAATCTATTAACCATATTTAAAACAAACTCTGAATTATTAAGCGTAATCTGACCTAATCTTATGTCTGATTTATCCCTTAAGTTCTTATCTCTACTTATAAAACTTGTTTTGTATTCCGGATGAATGCGTGCCATTTCTGTATTGGGAACTGCAGATTGGAATTCCTCTAAAATATTATCTATTTTGTGGGGTATTTCGTTAGGATTTGCCCCCATTAAAGTCATAATAAGCTTTTCCCTAATACGGGGGGGCATATACATTATATTTTTAATGAGAAAGGACGAATAAGGCTCAGGAATAGATTTGATAGAATTAAAAACTTTTTGCTGCAATGGATTTTGAGACATCATTTTTTGTACCATAGGGGATGTGAATATCTTTTCTGGTTCACTTTCTTTTCCTTTATTAGCATCAACCCTATAGCCAAAACTAACATCAACAAATTCCACTTCACCTTTAACAGCTGTAAAGCTTTTTGGATTTTTAGGATCGGGAATTTCAACTTTTTCTTCTAATACCGAATAGATTCGATCAGTCGAAGCTAACGCAGCTTCTATTATTGATTGAATATTCATTATACGCATAAATGGGTGGAAAAAATTTGCTAATATCATAATAAAAGCGCTTAGAACTCCAACTGTTACCACCGTTCCAAAAATAGACACATTACCTAGTATTATAAAACCACCTACGATTATAATGCTCGCTGTTATAATCGTGGTTATTAAGCTCATAAGGGGTATAACAGTTGCCAGAATTCTTCGAACTTTCACAGTCACTTCATAATTTGCTTTGTTAGCTTTATCAAATTCAGAAGTTTTTTTTTCTTCTTGTCCGTAAGCTTGCACAACTTTCGCTCCTTCAATATTTTCTTGTATTGAAGATGTCACTTTACTAATGGTTTTTCTGGTTTCTTTGAAAGCACCTATTATAATCTTTTTAAATATTGCCATCAATACAAAAAAGATTGGAAAGACGATGAGACTCAGTGTAGCTAAAAGGGGGTTTAACATATACATGAATATGATACTCAGAACAATTGACACGATGCCGGTTATAATCATAACAAATTGACCGCTGACTAATTGATTAAGTTGATCAATATCATTAGTTAAAACAGAAATAATATCTCCCGAGGATCTTTGATCAAAGTATTCTAAAGACATCTCTTGTAATTTAAGGAAAAGATTGTTTCGAATTTCAAAAACTATTCTTTGAGATGCTATTCCTAATCCTTTATGAGCGATATAAGTTGTAATTCCTATAATAAAAATTAACAACAAGTAAATAATGGTCATATTTAAGAGATATATATTGTCTCTTGCGATGATCCCATAATCAATAATATTAGCAACTATTATAGGAGTATAGGATGTTATCGCCGTTGCTAATATTAATAATAGAAGATATAATTCAAATTTTCTACGATAAGGTTTTAGATAAGAAAAAAGAAATTTCCATAATTTTTTTCTAGGATGGTATAATACTGCTTTTTCATCGTTAAGAATAAAGTGTCGTCCTCTACCAGGAGTAGGGGGATTTATTTTAGTTTGTTCCCCGATGGATTGTTTATTTTTAGGTTTGCTCACTCTTTTTTAACTCCCTCGTTGACTTTGTATTTTGTTTTTGAAATAAAGTTTCAAAAATTTGTTTATATAAGACATTTGAATTAATAAGATCATCGTGGGTACCTAGCCCTATAACTCTTCCTTTATCTAAGATTAATATTAAATCAGCATCCCGAATAGTGGAAATACGCTGAGTAATTATAAAAGTCGTGGTATTTTTCATGATTTTTTCTAAAGCTCGTTGAATTTTATATTCGGTTTCAACATCAACCGAACTTGTTGAATCATCAAAAACTAATATTTTGGGCTTAATAATAAGTGCGCGGGCAATTGAAAGTCGCTGTTTTTCACCTCCAGACAAGCGAACACCTCGTTCACCTACTTTAGTATCATATCCTTCTGGAAGAGATTCGATGAAATCATGTATATTCGCGATTTTAGCAGCTTCAATTATTTCTTTTTTAGTTGCATCTTCCTTACCAAAAGTAATATTGTTCTCTACGCTTTTGTTGAATAGAAATGTTTCTTGTGATACTATTCCAATATTTTTCCTCAAATCTTTTATTAAATACTTACAGATATCAGTACCATCAATTTTTATAACTCCTCCATTAACTTCATAAAATCGAGGTAATAAATTAATAATTGTAGATTTTCCTGAACCTGTAGCACCAAGAATAGCTATTTTTTTACCTGCTGGAACTTCAAATGAGACATCTCTGAGAACGCGGTGTTCTGGAGTATAATCAAAAGATACATTTTCAAATTTTACATCTCCTTTCATTGATTTAATTGGAATTGCATCTGGTAAATCCTTTACATCAGGTGTGGATTCTAAAACTTCACTCACACGAGTCAACGCCGCATCAGCCTGAATATATGTCAACATAATCTGCCCAAGCATAACTAATGGGAAAGTTGCTAAAACAACATAGGATTGAAATGTTACTAAAAGTTCTAATTTCACTGATCCTTGTAAAATTAAGTTTCCTCCGATATATAGTGTTAAAAGGACCATAAGGCCAATTAAAATCAAATTAAAAGGCATATGAAAAGAATTATATTTCACTGAACTTACGCTTGCATTATAAAACCGAGCATTATTTTCAATAAATTTTTTGCGTTCTTTTTCTTGATTACTAAACATCCGAACAATCTGAGCCCCAACAATGTTTTCTCTTATAGTATTAGTTAATTCTCCAAAACTTTCCCTTCTTTCCAAATAGATTGGTTTCAATTTTTTCGCAATTATGAACGAGATGAAAAGAGAGATTGGAATCAAAATTGCGAAAATCCATGCTAATTGCCAACATAAGATAAATGCAGCAATTAATATACCTATTAACTGAATAAAGCCTCGAAGACCCATGTTCAAACCCATACCGAAAATATGTTGCGTTTCTTCCACATCGCTCGTTGCTCGCGAAATTAATTGTCCTGTTTCCGTTTTGTCAAAATAAGAAAAAGATTGCCGATATATTGCGTTATTTATATCGGAACGAAGATGATACAAAGCTCCAGAAGACGCTACTGCCCCTCTAAGACGTGCTGCGCGGTAGGTAAAGTATGCTAAAATCGCAAAAACCAGCACGAAAAAAAAGTTTGTCCATAAATCTATTTCTGTATATGGGGTATCGCTATTAGGATCTAATCCTCCAACAATTCTCCCAATAAAAATAGGGGGCAATATTGAGAAGAAAGTTGTAAGTATTTGAAATATGATTGCGAGAACGAATGATTTTTTCGATTTAAACCAGTATTTTAAAATCATTACAAATGAATTCATTTAGCAAAATTCTCCTTTTGTACATCCTCGTTCATATTAAGTACTATAAAATTTTTTATAAAACTTTATGTAATTCTTAAGTTTACAAGTTAATCAATAAAAAGTTATTTTTTCATGATATGCTACCGACATTAATGAATTACAAGACTTTGGAGTAAAAAAGTAGGGGGGATGTAAGAATTTATCATTTAAATTCGATTGCCTTAAGATTT
>JAUWBH010000235.1 GCA_030605085.1 Promethearchaeota archaeon
AAAAGCTTTAAACGAATCTGGACTTATCCTACTTGAACCTATATACCATACAATTATTCAATTACCCCCAGATTATATAAAAAATTCGCTTTCTTTGCTTTCAAAATATTCTGCAAAAATAAAAAATGTCAACCAAGAAAAAGATTATCAAGCAATCATAGAAGTACTCTTGCCAGTAAGAAATTCTATTAAATTTGCTGAAGATATTCGTTCTAGCACTTCAGGAAAAGCGTTCTGGCAGAATGAGTTTTACGCTTACATGGAAGTCCCTAATCATGAAGCCAAAAGATTAATTAGTGATTTAAGATTTCTTAAAGGGCTTTCTTGGTAGAGATAATGATTAAATGCGCCTGCCGGGAATTGAACCCGGGACGCTGACTTGGGAAGCCAGCATATTACCACTATACTACAAGCGCAAAAATATAGAAAATTAATAATAATAAATGAGATTTTATAAATAAATTTTTTTACAAGTTGTGCTTTATTAATAATTAAATTTCAAAATAGGTAGTACTATGAATATTGAGAATTTAATTTTTCAAAAAAATATTAACATTAACAGCAACGATTCACTACTCATAATTGATATGCAGTATGATTTTATGCCAGGGGGAGCTTTACCTGTCGAAGAAGGCGATCAGATTATAGATGACATTAATTTAGTCGCTGAAATTTTTAAGGATAACAATGGGATAGTTGTATTAACACAAGATTGGCATCCAAAAAATCATAAGTCATTTGCAAGCAGCTATCCTGGGAAAAATCCCGGAGATGAGTTTCAATCCGAAGGAATTGGTCCAATTATTTGGTCAGATCATTGCGTTCAAGGCACACAAGGCGCAAAATTTCACGAAAAATTAAAAACTGATTTAGCTAATGTTATTATTCGTAAGGGCTATAATATCAACGTAGATAGTTATTCTGGATTTATTGAAAACGATAAAAAATCAGAAACAGGTTTGGCTGGACTATTGAAATCATTGAATATTAAAAGAATCTTTATTTGTGGATTAGCGTTAGACTATTGTTGCTATTTTACTGCGATTGATGGTATCGATTTTGGTTTTGAGGTTTACTTTTTAGTAAATTTAACTAAAGGCATAGATTTGCCCCCAGGAAACATCTCTAGCTCTTTAGAGAACATGAGAAATAAAGGAATTAAATTCGTAGCAAAGGAGAGTTTTGTGTAAGGGTTAAAATCGTGAAGTCCTCGACGAATGACAAACCTAAGAGTTTTCCATACAGCAAAATTTTAGTAGCTTGTAGTGTAAATACCGCAAGAAGTCCAATGACAGAAGGATTTTTAAAAGATTTCTTTGCTCGTAATAATATGAAAGTAGAAGTGTATTCTGGTGGAATTTCTTCGAACGCTAGAGATGGAATGCTTATTTCTCTTGACGCGAAATTTGTAATGAAAGAATTTTTTATAGACCTACCAGAAGATTCTGTCTCGATAGATTTAAAAAAACGAGGGGAATTAATACAACGGGCAGATTTAATCCTAACGCTAACTGATAAACATAAAAAAGAAATTAATGACTATATTGACTCAGATAATAAAGAGATTTACACTCTAAGAGAATTTGCGGGAGAAAATGGGGACATTGAAGACCCTTCAATGAAAGGACTTGAAGGTTTTCGCAAAGCTCGAGACGAGATAAAAAGATGTTTGGATAAAGGTTTAAGAAAATATTTGTGAAATTTTCTAGCTGGTTTTAATAAAATTAATTAAATAATCACTTAATATACTTTCAATATTCTTAATTCCTCGAAATCCTGGAAAATCGTTAAGATCTATGAAATAATACTTATTGCTATTGACGGGCTGAATCAAGTCGAACCCAAATATTTTTAAATTCATTTCTTTTGAAAGAATTTGGGCTAGATTATGAATTTCTTTAGTTATTTTAAATTCTTCTCTTTTGATTGTGTCAACATCGATATTATCAGGCTTTTTTTTCAAATATATATAAATCGGATTTTCTCTTATAATCCCAAATGTTTTGTCTCCTATTACGTAAATCTTTCTTTCAAAACCATCACACTCAATAAATTTTTGAATGTAAATGTCGTAGTATAATAAATGTTTATATCTTTCGCAAAAAATATCTATTTCTTCTATCTTTCGAACTAGAAAATTGAATCTATTGTATTTATCGTGTTGATAATGACTTTTAAGTACAATAGGTAATTTCGGAGTTGCCCATTTCTTAAATTTTTTAACATCTGTAATATTATTATTCCAAGAATTTGGCAGAGCGAAATGCTTCCTAATTTGAGGGTGGGTTTTAAAGACTCTTCTTAGAGCGTAATCAAGAGCGATCTTGTTTTTACACATTAAAACAGTATTAACGCTATGTAACGTCGGAATTTTATTAATTTTAGCAAAGTGAAGCAAATCAATAGAACAATCGTTCCTAACTTTAACAATAATCAAATCTGCTTCTTTAATCGATTGAGGCATTCTGGAAAGGTTGAAAAAGTTTTTTGTAGGATCATGAAAGTAGAAATTGACATCTGAAACAGTTTTAAGCTTATTTATAACGCTATTTATGATTTCATGTTCCCTAACAGAAAAAATTATATTTTTAGGCATTTTTGATACTGGATAATTTAATTTAAAAGAAACTATATTAGATATGTTTTTTAAAATTAAAAATTAATTTAAATTAAACATTTTATACCAAAAAAAGTTATAAAATGGAAATTATTATGAAAGAAAAAACATTTGATAAATTTCTTAGAAGGCAAGTACTGTTAATTGGATTACTCTATATAGGAGACTATCTATTCTTCTTTTTTGAACAAAATTATTTCAATACATTTTTAGATCACGTGTTGTTTTTACCACCACTGTATATATCGGTTATGGTTTCTCTATCTGCTACTGTAGGTCTCATTACAATGATTGTATGGGGGATTCTTAGTGATAATACAAGGACAAAATTTGGTAGAAGACGACCTTTTTTACTTATGGGAATCGTAGCAGGTATAGCAATGATGTTTTTTGGATTTTCATCGAATTACTTTATGTGCTTAGTTATTGATGTTATCATTATAGGAATTGCTTCGAATGCGTTTTTAGTAGCTGAACGATCGCTGATCCCAGACACAATTGAGATTGAGAAGAGAGGTAGAGCAAATGGTCTTGTAAATTCGATTAGTTATATCGGTTTGTTAATTGGAGTTGCGTTTTTATTACTTGGAAATGAATTATTTGGGATTCCTGATCCCAGACCTGGTGCTACGGGAACTATTATTACGCAAGAAGGTCATTTCATCTTACTTTCTTTTGGAGGGATTCTTTTTGCTCTCGTTGGAATTATTGGGTTTTTTTTCATTAAAGAAAAACCTATTTCCGAACTTCCAGAAAAGAAGAAGTTTTTTGCTGAATTGAAACAAACATTTAATATTGCTGAATTGAAAACTCAGAAAGAATTTTTTAAAATTACCTTAGCATTTGTGGTATTTAAATCAGGAATTGCTTCAATCATGCCATTTCTTTTTATATTTATCTTTGCTTTGGGTTTAAGCACAGTAGAACTATTATTAGGTATCGGAGTTGCATTTCCCGTCATATTCATAGCAACAATAATGTTAGGTAGGATGGCAGACAAATTTGGAAGAAAAAGGTTTGTCCCATTATCTATTATACTTGTTAGTATTGGATACCTCCTAATGCCATTTACTACAATAGGTCAGGCAGAACCAAATATTATTATATTTATGATTTCTTTGCCATTTGTATTAGTTGGAGTATTAGCATTAGTGACACCTCTTAACACATGGGCTCAGGACTTACTACCCGTAGATAAACGTGGAAAGTTCACTGGAATTTTAAATATTGTGAATACAGTATCACAAATTATTGGTTCATTCGCGGGAGGTTTAGTAGCTATGCTTTTTGGGCTTCCATGGATATTCATTCTTGGACCTATCTTTTTTATTGCTTCAATACCCCTTTTTCTAAAAGTAAAAGAGACTTTAATGAAAGAAAAGGTAGAAGAGACTCTAAAGAAAGACTAGATAATTTTTTCTTTTTTTCTTTTTTTTTCTTAATTGATAAATTACACTCACCCGACACAAATACGCTCGGGCGAAACCTAAAAGAGTAACATTTATCTTCGTATTTTCCTTATTATTATTAATGCCTACAAAACCTAACGACATTCGTACGGCCACGAGGTATACCTATTGGGATTCTCCCGAAGAGTTCACTTGTCCC
>JAUWBH010000198.1 GCA_030605085.1 Promethearchaeota archaeon
TTAAAGAGATTATTGATTATTATGATTGGGATTGTTGTCAAATCCAGCATAATTATCTTGATATTGATTTTCAAGCAGGAATAAAAGGATTAAAGTACGCAGCTAATAAGAATATACCTGTAATAATCATGGAACCTATAAAAGGCGGGCAATTGGCTATTCCAGAGGACAAATTAGAAACAAAACCAGAGATTAAGAGAGTATTAGACAACTCTAAAGTTAAAAGAACAATGCCAGATTGGGCTTTACAATTCCTTTGGAATCAACCCGAAGTTTCAGTTGTATTAAGCGGTATGAGCACTATGCAGCAAGTTATTGAAAATGTAGAATCAGCAAATAATTCAGGAATTAATACATTGACTAAAGAAGAATTAGATACTATTTCAGGATTACGAGGAGCATTCAAAAAGGCTTTTGCGGTGCCTTGTACTAATTGTGGGTATTGTATGCCATGCCCTAATGGAGTTAATATCCCTATGATAAACAGACTAATTAATGATGCTGCGTATTGGGGGACTAATAATAATCCTATAATTCTTTATTTTTACAGTAGTTTGGCAAAAACACCAGAGGAGTTGGAACAAAAGAAGGCAAATGGAGAAGAAGCAGAAGGATCTCAATTATTGTGTATTCAATGTGGGGAATGTGTAGAAAAGTGCCCCCAACAAATCGATATTCCTAGTATGATGGAAAAAGCAAATCTTATCTTTGAGGACCACAAAAAAGTCTCAGAAGTTCTTTAATTTAATAATACAACAGATCAATCCCAAATTTTTAAAATTTAGATGAAATGTTAAAGGTTTCAGAAGTTTTTTAAAAAATTTAATTTCTTATTTTTTTAATATTTTAACTTAAAAATTAAACAACATAATTACTTAAACGACGCTTAATTTAACGCTTCGATGCTCTCTTATACCGATTTTATTTTCTCTTTCAATCCTAAAGTTTTATAGATTTTAAGTGCTTCTTGAAAATTGGATATCGCTTCTATTTTTTTATTCATTTTTGCGTAAATTGTACCAATCCACCATAAACATAATGCTTTTTCTGAAATATCACCGGAATCTTCGTAAAATTCTAAGATTTGTTCAAACAATTCTAACGCTTCTTTATAATAGTTTAAGGAGAAGTAATTTATTGCGATTTTCATCATAATATTAGCAACTTCTTGTAAATCTTTATTTTTTTTAAAAATATTAAATGCGTCTAAATAATATTTCAAAGCTTCATCAAGTTCATCCATATTAGATAAGATGTCGCCAATTTTTGTAAGATTTTTAGCTTTTTTTTTCATGTTACCCGATTTTTCGTTAATTTCCAAAGACTTTTTATAATATTTTAAGGTTTCATCTAATTCCCCCATTTCCTTGAAACAGAATGCAATTTTATTTAAATCTTTAGCAACATTCTCTAAATTACCTAATTGTTTGTCAATTTCTAGCGTTTCTTCGAAATATTTTATTGCCTCGCTAAATTTTCCTTTTTTCGTCAATACAATTCCGATATTATTTAAATATACAGATTTTGCTTCTATTTTACCCAACTTATTGCAAATTTTTAAGGCTTTTCGATAGTAAATCATGGATTGATCTAACTCTCCTTTATCTATTAATATCGATCCGATATTATTTAACATAGTGGCTTGTCCTTCCATATTACTTAATTGCTTGCTAATTTCTAACGCATCTTCAAAATTTTTTAACGCTTTATCAAGTTCTCCTTTATCATGCAATATTCTTCCAATGTTATTTAGATCATCAGCTTTTCCATACAAGTTGCCTAATTGTTCGTTAATTTTTAATGCTTCTTGTATATTTTTCAATGCATTGTCTAATTCTCCTTTTTCATATAAAATTTCTCCTATATTAGTTAATCTTATAGCTTTTGCCTTAAAATCGTTTAATTGATCTGCGATGTCTAATGCTTCTTTATAATTTCTAAGTGCCTCATCTATCTTACCCTTTTTATTCAAAATAAATCCAATATTATTGAGATTTATTCCTTTACCTCGTAATTCACCCAATTTTTCGTGTATTTTTATAGCCTCTTGATAATTATTTAACGCTTCGTCCAATTCTCCCTTATTAAATAATCTACCACCGATGTTGGTAAATGCGACTCCCATCCATTTAGGATTATTTTCATTTTTTGCTATAGAAAGAATTTTTTTAGCGCATCTTAACGCATCCTTAGGCAGGTTCATGAGACTATATATTTCGGAGGGAATATTGTATTTAATGAATTCATTTGGCGCTTCAAGATTATTCTTTAACCATTCTAGAGGTTGAACATCGAAATTTTGAGAATCTACCTTAATATCTGCGTGAAATAAGTTTTTAATAATTCTCGAAGTATTTACATCCACTCGATATACTCTCGTCTTCTTGTGTATTCTTTTAATATCAACTAGAATTTGATTTACATTATCTACGTTATTTGTTAATGTCTCCTCAATTTCGTAAATCAGCTCATCGGAGCTATCATCTGAATCGTGATTAATCCAAATAAAAGCATGTATATCTTTAAGAATTTTAAGCGTAGGAACGATGTCGAAATCATCGCTCCCTGAATAGCCCATTACCATTAATGTCCTTTTTCTTGAAATATTATCAAATAAAGAATGTTTAAAAGGTTCTATTTGAAACACATTTAATCCTTCTTTATTAGAACCAAACGCTTGAATCGTTGCAACTAAAGAATCTTTGGTTGAGACATTAGTAATGATATTTTTAGTTGAACCATGAATTTTATATAGAGTTTTTTTCCCTTTTTTGTATAATTCTTGCGGATCATTGTAATTCTCAAAATCTTCTCTGGTTATTACTGGAAGAATCTCCTTTTCAGGAACGCCAGATTGAAGAAGTGCGTGTTCTATTAAGAAATCAAAATTCGTTGTCATAACAAAATGACCTTTCTTAATCATCTCGGCAAGGAAGAAATGTTGGATATTCGGCTTATCACACTGACCATAATAGTCGATAATTTTAAGCTCAGTGTCTAATCGATCCCTAACTACTTCTACTAGTTGTTCGAAACGGAGTTCTTTTAATCCCAAAATCTTTTTGACTTCCGATTCTGCACATGTATATTTAACGATTGCTTCCATCATGGGGCGACCTGCGGGCAGACACGAGGGTGCGTTTATCGAACACCCAGCACCAACAAGAAAAGTTAACCTTGCATCGTCTGCCCATAAATCTTTTATAGTAAGGTTTGTAGGTTTCATCGGTGATTTCTTAAAAATTAGTTTATTAATATATACTTTCTTTTTAGACAAAAATATTTTTCTATTAAACTTCAAATATACAATTATAACTCTTGCAATTTTATGATGAGAGTTTGAAAAAAATAGGAAAATGCTGAAAACTGTTTTAGAAGAAGAGGGATTAAAAAAAGTAATTGTTCAAACGGTTAGAGGTCATGTTGGACCATAAATTGCGACATGGCTAGGTCTATTATAATGGAAGAGTTTAGTAAATTAGGTAAAAGGCTTAGGAACCTTTCATTGGTAATGTTACTTCTTGCTATATTAATCCTTACGGTTTGGATAGTAATTTATTTAACAATTTCAAAAAACGAATTCCTATATTTGGCATATATTGGTATTGTTTTATTCTTAGCCGGAATTTTACTTTTAACTAGAATTCAATTTGTGTTATGGGCAGGAAAAAAGGGCCCAAGGGGATCTTATAAGTGAAAAAAAAGAAGTAAATTTAAGATTTTGAAAAACCTCCGTGATGGAATTCAATGCTGTAATCTAAACCTCTTTTCTCACAATAGTTCCTAATATCACCCTCTATTAAATCCCATCTTGAATGATCTATTCTAAATTCTTGATATTCTGGTAAGAGTTTAGGATAATATTTTTTAATTATTCTAAAAATACGGGGGATGTTATGTGGACGAAAATTTAAATTTTCAAACATGTAAAAATCTGTAAAATTGATCGTTTTTTCAATAATTCTACGATAATTAGTTATTTCGGGAAAAAAAGGAGATACGAACACATATGTCTTAATTTTATTTTCGCTTAATTTCTTAATTGCGGTAAGTCTCTCGTTAGGTTTTGATGCCCCTCGTTCAATAACTTTCGCAAATTCTTCATTTAAGGTACTAATTGAGATACCAACTTCAATGTTTTCAAACTTCTTGAAGAGATCAATATCCCTTACAACAAATTTCGATTTTGTGAGAATGGTGATTTCTGCGCGAGTTCCAACGAGTTTTTCAAGTATTTTCCGAGTATTTTGATACTTTAATTCCAAGGGAATATAAGGATCTGTTACGGAACTAAGCAATATTTTTTTCCCATCGTACTTTTGAGGTTTAATTCTATCCAAATCGAAAGTTTTAATATCTAAAAACTGACCCCACTTATCTCCTTTATGACCAGTAAACCTAATCATGAATTCAGCGTAACAATAAATACATCCGTGTTGACAACCAGTATAGGGATTTATAACGTAATCAATTGAAGGAATATTACTTTTTGTTATAATGTTTTTAGCTTCTCGTAAGTTGATTTTCATATACTAATATATATATGTTATTTAAAATAAGTGATTTTTCTCAAAATTATTGGCATACTTTATAGAGTAGTTCTAATAAGTAAAATATCTCTTGAAAACTTGACAATTTTTAAACTAACTACTTCAAAATTAAGTTCAATCCTCAATAATTATATTAAAATAACACAAAAAAAATTACTTCAAGTTATCTCGTATTACTGATGAAAAGTGCTGAATTTAATCTAAAGGAGCGAGTTTTAGCTGCTAATTTAAATCAAAATGAATATGAGATTTATTCTTATAGAGAAGAATGATTATGAATTTTTTAATTATAGAATATATTAAAGATAATAAAGAAGAGGCATTTCTTACACGTTCAATAAGCGTAATTGATGGCGCGATGTCTCTAAAAATGATATTTTTAACTTATCGAGAGGATATAATAGAATATCTAACGGGAGAATCACACTCAACTGGAGAATTTATACAACAAGTAGATAAGAAATGTAAAATTGTAAATAATGGGAAAATTATTGATGGTGAAACCCTCTATAAAGAATTAGATTATACTGAGAAAGAAACAGATATAGGTATTGTTCAATTAGCAACAATACAAGTATCATTAAAACAATAACAGGAAGTACTTCAAAAGAATCATTGCAAAAAATTTCTAACAGACTCAATAAGGAAAAAATTAAGAAATAATTTAAAAATTTAATTCTTTTAAAATTAACTTTTTCTTTTGCCAACAACTCCCATGTAGATAGCGAACTCTTTATTTTCATCTAAACCTAAAAGATCATTTACCTCATCATCATAGTAACCTGCAACAACACACGCATTTAATCTTAATGCTTCAGCAGCTAAATAAAAATTTTGACCAATATGACCGCAATCTAAATAAATATCTCGATAGCTTCTATCTTCAACATTAATCCTTATCCTTTCAATATTCACAGTCCAGATAAAGTTTACAGCTGATTTCAATACCATTCTTTGCCCCAAACAGGCATGAGAAAGTGATTTGCGGAAATTTCCCTCCTTAAGGTATTCTAATCCATGATTTAAAATATCATAATGATAAATCCCTTGCTTAACATCGCTAACATTATTGACAACTGGATAAATTTCTATGGGAAATAATCCCGCTGCTGAAGGTACGGTCCGAAAAGCGAATTTAGGAAACTTTCTTGTAAGGCCAGACATTCCAAACAATAATAAGCTTAAATCCATTACTGATATTGGTTCATTTGTAAAAACCCTTGTAGTATGTCTCTTATTTATAATATCCCAAAACTGTATCTCTAGCGAAAATTCTGGTTTTGGAAGGGAAATCCTTGATATAGCATTTTCGTAGGTTTTATACAGCTCTGATTGTTTTCTGTCCGATATGCTTGTTGTTTGTTCTGCACCTCGGATATACTTAGACTTTTGCTGGAAAATTTCGCCATAAGAGCCTTTTTTTTCGTTGTTCATAGATATAATAACGCTCTATAACTTTAAAAAATTTAGTCCAATAAATAACAGATACTGAAAATCTTTTTTTGGTGAAATTAAATAATTTAGGATAAAAAGATTTTTAATTTTAGATGGTTCCTACAATACTTAGAAATATTTAAATATTTATGGAATAATTATTTGTTACAAAATTCAATTTAAAAAAAAAACAAAATCCAATTAAATAAAAAGAGGTAATTAAAATGGTATTAATAATGGCGGTTACTACCTATCCCCCTAATAAACAACTTGAAGTTCAAAATAAGTTTTTTGAAATAGTCAACAAATATCCTTATGATAAATCTGTAGCGAAAAGAGTATTACAACTTGCTGTAAGAGTAACTAAAGATGGTTATGAAGTAATAACTATTCACGATATACCAGATGGCAAATTCACGGAAGCTTTTAATAACATTGCTGCCAATTTACATGAATACTCAGGCATCGAAGGATATAGGGCAGAAATAAGAACTTATTTAACAGGGACAGAAGCTTTTAAGATTATAGGCAAAAAATTGCCCGAATAATTATTGCTTTGCATGGAAATTTTAAATTTTAAATTCTTTTTTTTTAAACTATTTTAAAAGGAGATATATAAATAATACCATATTAAAAAATTATAAATTTCCCATGTTAAATTTCCTTAAATTCTTGTAGTTTTTCCGGTGGCCAACCTCGTTGTGTATTACCTTCTTTAATATAACGAAAATCACAAAAAGGAGCACCATTCCAGATTGTTTGAGTGCGTTTAAATCCATATCCAGAAGCGCGAGCAGCTGCAAAATCAAATAAGCAGATAAAAGGAATGAATCTTTCATCGCCCTGTTCTTTAAAAAATTTGTAGATGGCACATTCAGTAAAATTGATGCCATGATCAAAGGTTTTACCGTCGCCTTCGATAAATTCATACACCCAATCTCCAGGATATCGTCGTAATTGCGATTCCCTGGCTACTAATTTTAAAACATCTAAATACTCTTTTTGAAACATAATATTTTCTGATAACATGAAAGTTGTCAAATCTGTTTTTCCTGACTCCTCGAATGAGCGCCTTGTTTTAGCAACTGTTTCATAAAAATCGTAGCAAAATTTACCAATGTCACGAATTGCTATTCCTTTTTTTTCGAGAATACGCATAACTGCTAACAATGAAACACTCCCGATGAGTAACGGTAACATCGTATTTTTACTCCCACCAACATAAGGTAACTGTGGAATCAAGGATTCGTATTCATTTCGCATTTTTACGGTGAGTTCTTCGGATTTTAAATCAGGAAAGTGAGAGCTCATAAAAGTTTTTACAGTATTTAGATAGTTATCAAACTGTTTCATCAATTTGTGCTTTCTTCTAATATAATAGGTTTTTCCTTTCTCAACTGTCAATTCTATTCTTCTCTTATTAATATATCGTTTAATCTCGTTAATTATATTCAATCAAAATGCTCTTGTATAAAATTCCAAATTGAATTATTAACTTTTTCGGCATCTTCGATTAGGACGCTTGCGTGTCCAAAGCCCTCAAGAATTATTAATGTTGAATTCGGGATTTTTTCGTTTAAGATTTTCGCATCTTCTAAAGGGATGTATTTATCCTCTGTACCATGCATAATGAGGGTAGGTTGAGTGATTTTACTTAGGGAATCACGCACATCGTGTTCAGTTATAGCGGCTCCTCGATTCTCTAAATTTTGCCAGGTAGCTGTGCTAGCACTTTTTATCATCAATTGCTCGAAAAGGGTATTACGTAGAACTTTATCATCGTTTACTCTTTTAATAAACGATTCAGAAAACATTAAATCAAGTTTTACTTTAAAGCCTTCCTCCAATTCTAAATCTTGCATAATTGCTCTATATTTTTCCGTTATTGGTTCGGCAAATTCTTTTCTATTAAAAGCCGAGGTTGATAATAAAACTAAAGTCTTAACCGTATCTGGATATTTTAGAACGTAATTCAGAGCGATCATTCCGCCCATACTAATGCCGCATATATGAATCTTTTGTTGGACGCCTAAAGAATCAAGCAACGCTTTAATTTCGTCCACAAACATGTCCATCGTGTAAGGATAATTTGGTCTTGAACTTCCACCTATTCCCCTATTATCCAAAGCAATAACCATCATTTTACGCCTAAAAAATGGCAATTGAAAGGCCCAGCCTTCGAGAGTCGTTGCCCAACCTTGAATTAATACGAGGGGTTCACCCTTACCTTTTTTTACGTAATTGATGTCAATATCTCCATATTTGAATATAGGTATTTCTATCACCTTTATTTTAAAATGTTATATTAGTTTTTAAGTCTGCAAATTGATTTAAATATTTTTCAACATTCTCATCTTCATTCTCATAAATTCGTAATAAAAAAGTAAAGATAATGAGAATTTTATATATTGACATAGATACTCTCAGGGCAGACCACTTAGGTTGCTATGGATATCATCGGGATACTTCCCCGAATATTGATAACATAGCAAAAGAAGGAGTTATATTTTCTGAATGTTATGGTTCAGACGCACCGTGCCTACCTTCGAGGGCTTCATTTTTCACGGGACGATTTGGTATACATACGGGGATTGTGGGTCACGGTGGAACGGCAGCAGACATGATATTAACGGGTTTAAAAAGGGAATTTGAAGACGACTTTAAAAATCAACAATGGGTTAGTTTGTTAAGAAGGGCTCAATATTATCCAGTTTCTATTTCACCTTTTGCTGAAAGACATTCTGCTTATTGGTTTTGTGCGGGGTGGAAAGAAATGTATAATACCGGTCTGAGAGGGTTTGAAACTGCAGATAATGTGTTTCCCTACGCAGAAAAATGGTTAAAAAACAATGGAAAAAAAGACAAATGGCTCTTACATATAAACACTTGGGATCCCCATACTCCTTATAGAACACCATTATCGTTCAGTAATCCTTTTGAAAATGATCCTCCACCGACTTGGGTTACGCAACAGATTATAGATGAGCATAGGAAAAGCTACGGATGGCATTCTGCTAAAGATCTTTGGGGTTTTGGCTATCGAGCTGAAGCGAGATTCTTTAAAAGAAATTTTCCAAGGGCAGGAATTTTAGAAATCGAAAAATTAGAAGATTACAAGAAATGGATTGATGGATACGATGTGGGTATTAGATATGCTGACGAAATGGTTGGAAAAATAGGTGGAATCCTTAAAGATCTGGAAATATATGATGATACCCTAATTATGATTAGTTCGGATCACGGTGAAAGCCAGGGAGAATTGAACATCTATGGGGACCATGCGACTGCCTGTCATATAATTAACCGTATTCCAATGATAGTTAGATGGCCTGGAAAAGATTGGGATAAAAAATACGACTCATTCATTTATCAGACAGATGTAGCTGCTACTATTTTAGAGGGAGTTGGACAAAAAATACCTAATTTCTGGGACGGCAAGAGTTTTTATAAAAAAATTGAAAATAAAGAAAAATTTGGCAGAGAATATTTAGTTCTTAGTCAAAATGCGTTGAGTTGTCAGCGTACGGTCAGATTTGATAATTGGACGCTAATTAGAACTTATCATACAGGTCTTAAAAACTATCCAGAGATAATGCTTTTTGATTATAAAAACGATTTTCACATGACTAAAAATCTCGCAAATGAAAAACCCGAAATTGTAGCAATGGGCCTAAAATATTTGAACGAATGGCATAAAGAAATGATGAAAATATCGTCATCTGACATTGACCCTATGTGGACTGTTATAAAAGAAGGGGGTCCGTACCATTCAAGAGACGACCTGAATAAATATCTGAAAAGATTAAAAAAATCGGGAAGAGAACACTTGATAAAAGCTATACTCGATCGAAACGAGATTTATTTATCATAATTTAAAAATTAAATTCAATAAAGTTCTAATGTTGAGTTTTTTCTAAATATTATTTAGAAAATTATGGGAGACCTACACCAGGTACATCAACTTTAACAAATTCTATACGACCGTTTGATCTAGTTGCTTCTGAAGTGGCCACAAAAAGCGTACATCGGTCGGAACCACCTAACATGCAAGCGTAAGCTTGAGTCGAAACTTCTACCTTATGTGTAATTTCACCACCCTCAAGAACACGTAAAACGCTACCAGTCCCTGGCGCCGCAACCCAAATTGCGCCCTCAGCGTCAAAACAGATTCCATCGGGGGCACCTTTAACCTTAGCCCAGACACGGCGCCCTTTAAGAGAAT
>JAUWBH010000207.1 GCA_030605085.1 Promethearchaeota archaeon
AAACCAAAATAAAGAATAAACGCAAGATCTATATTAATGACTTGTTGAAACCCGAAATTATAGACATACTCAATGACCTTAGAAATTACTCGAAAGATTACGATTCAAGCAAAAAACTAATATGTAAGCTATGTAATAGAGCAATTGAAGATCCTTTACAATTAATTTTATGGAACAGCGACCAAAAACTCTACATATCTTTTCATTCCAAATGTGCTTTTTTAGAGGGAACAGCCGATTTATTTAACGAAATAGCGGGAGAGTTTGATTATACTTATATATTAGACGATAAAAAAGCTTATTATATTTGAAAAAAATGAGCGCAATTTATAAAGAAAGAATTAAAAATTGTAAAAATTTAACGGGGAATATGAAGAGAGTTAACTCTTTTCTTAAAATAAAAGGCTTATCGGACGGAATTAATCGTTTAGCTCTCTTTAACCTTAAAGTTAAATCTTTTCCAGAAATACTTATCAACTTTTTATTAAAAGAGATTATAGAGTTTATTACGAATTGCCAGAAACTAGTTTTTATATTTTATCGTAGCTATCATCATCATTGTTTTTCATAATTTTTTTTATAGTTTCTTCTTTATCAGTGTCTTTGACCAAAAGGATTAATAAATCCCTTCCCTCTTGTTCTTCAAAATCCCTTTAATATAACATCATAAAAAAAAAAATGAATGAGAGAAAAGATTTAGTAAAATATAACAAAATTTTTTAATCTAGAAAAAAATTTCTTAACTTTCTCTTATTTTAGCTAAAGCACCACAGATAATAGGGTCTTGACTCATCTCGCATCTTATTTTGAGAAGGGAAATCACTCTTTTTTTAATTTTTTCATCTTCATATTTAGTAGTTCGTTCTAAAATTAATGCTATTGAACGCTATAAATCAATAGACCCCTCGTCGCTTAAGTTTTTTAATAGTTTTGAGAGAATTTCAGAAAGTCCAATTTTTCGAATTATTTCTACCATAGTTGAGATCATATTATTTCTAACGCCTTCAGATTCATCTTCTAGAAGATAAATTATTTTATCAAATACTCTATCAATATTTTGAAAACTATAAATTTTTAACAGTCCTGCTGAAGCTTCTCTTACTTTAGAATCTTCACTCGTTAAATTCATTGAAACTTTTTCAAAGGGTATTTGAGAAGCTTTAATTTCTTTAATATTTGATAAAATATTCATTGCTGATCTTCGAACCCACGATTTTTCGTCATCTAAAAAGAACAAGAGTTTCTTTATAATTAATTCTTTATTTTCAATAAGCTCTACAATTTTTCCTAAACTAGAAACCGCTGCTTCCCTTACATTCCATTCTTCATCAATTAAACCCTTATTAAATAAAATGTTTACTGATTCTTCTGGAGCCTTATAACCAATAAATCCTAACATTTTTGCTCCCGACTCCCGGACAAATGAGTCATTATCAGATAGAAGTTGAATCACAGGGCTTATAGGGATTATTTCTGGTGAATCTTTAGCAATATCTAATAATGATCTAGATAATGTAATTTTTACAGAAGCTTCTTGATTGTTTAACGATTGAAAAATAGAATCCATTTCAGGTTTTATGACCGTTGGTTCTTTTTTTGCTATTTTTGACATAATTTTTGAAGTTTCTTTTTTTATTTGTGGATTTGAATCACTTTGTAAAATTACTAACAAGGGTCTAATTTTAATTTTATCCGGAAACTCGTCTGCTAGCCCTTCCAAAGAGGAGATTGCGTTAAATCTAATATCTTCATTATCAGAATCTAAAAAATTTAATAATTCGGGGATTACTTTTTCTGGGTCATTCTTAGCAATTTTTATAGTGGTTCTGGAGATAATTCCTTTTGTAATGAATTTAGTCACATCAGGAATTTTTATTAAATTCTGAAATATTAAACCTGGATGAGTTTTATATTTGTCAACAAGAATTTTTGAGATATTATCCTTCAAATTTTCGTTTTCAAATTTTATAAAAATTAATAAAGTAGTTAAGATCTTTTCGGGATTATTTTCCCATAATTTTCCAAGGAGGGATAATACGCTATTTAATACTTCATTATTGTTAGGATCTATTTTATTTATAATTGAATCTATATCTAAAGAACTTGGGTCTTCAGTAAAGTATTTTTCAAGCGCTAATACAGACGCTTGTCTTACATTTTCGTTTAAATCAGTTAAGCCATCAAGTAGCGGTAAAAATGGAATAGAATATTCTTTAAAGTTACCAATTTTAGCAAAAACTTCAAAGATTGAGGCTCTAACCGAGCTAGTTGGATCTTTCATTAAAGGTATGATTTTGTAAACGATAGTAGGATCGATGGTTTCAATTTTAAGATGTTTTATATTTTTAATAGCTGCTGCTCGAATAAATCTATTAGAATGATTTAGTTTATTGATGATCGTATCAATAGGCATTTCTATTGAAGAATTCGCCAAAATATTAAGAGTTTCTATTTGAACATTACTATCTGGATCATTCAGTAATTTGTCTATATTCAACTCCGAAATCAGCTCACCATTAAACCTAATTAGTCTAGAAAGAATTTTTAAACCTATATTTTTTAATCTCCATTCAGTATCGTTAATAAGATTAAAGATTAAATTTTTAGGGATTTTCTTAAGTAAACTCACATCTACATCTAAAAGAGATTTCGCAAAAGGTATATTTTTATCGTAATTAGGAGATTCCAACGCTTCAATTATCCAAGGTAGAACTATATTCGGGACATCTCTTTCTAATTGTATTAATATTTTATAGCATATTTTTTTTGAATTAGGATTAGGATCGCAAATACCGTCAGTTATAGAATTTTTAAATTTTCCTTTATTTAAATTAATTTCTTCCTTAAAGGGTATTCTTTCAAACATCAATATTAAAGTTTCTTCTGCGTGCTCTTTTACTTTTGGATCATTACTTTTTATAAAATTAAATAAAGGAATTGGGTCGAATGTTTGTCCGCATTCAGTTATTAATGAATATCTAATGTTGTCTTTAAATTTACTTTTTTTAGAGAGAAAATAATAGGATGTAAAGATTATCAAAACTATTTCCTCGATAGCAGCTCCGAAAGCGAACATTAAATAATTAGGTACGATCTCGTTAGTAAAATCCCAAGTCCCAAATGTGTCGAATAGTTTTTCCGAATTTACAATGAGGAAATTGACTAAAACATTAATTCCCACTGCTGCCATTAAATAAGCAGCGAAGTATATATCAATACCACGGTACTTTATTTTTCGACCCCAAAATCTCGAGAAAAAAGAAACGACACCTATTATAAGCGTTACAAAGACCAATCCAGCATAAGAATAGGGTGAAATCATCAATGATCCAGTAAAAAAAAAGGCTAAAGTCTGAATCATGGATACCCATGCCCATACAAATACAAACAACATTAATCCTATCATAATTCTCGGAGCAGGATCCGCCGCAAATTCTTTTAACGCTCTTTTCCCATTTTCAAAACCAAGAAACATTGAACGATTAAGATCTGGGAGATGGTAATAAAAATTCTTTATTTGATAAAAATAACCTCTAGATCCGTAAAATGTTAATATCATCAGAGGATATACAAGCATCCACGAGATCCAAATCACCAACAACGGTAAGCCTATTAACGAAAGAATTAACGGAGGAAAAAAGAAAACCACTAAATAGAATAGTGTTGCCAAAATAATCCGTACAACTTTACTTTTCGATTTATTTATAATCAAATCTCCAATGAACTTATGAAAAAGTGTTAACCCCTCGTCTGACTCTTTACTTATCGCTATAAATAGAAAATCTATCAATGGATAAAGGGAAATATAGCCAAGACATATAATAAATGGTATTAGAAAAAAATTTGGATTAAAATTTGGAGCTGGTTCAGCACTTTTCTCCCAAAACTCTGGTGTTTCTATAGCAAATATAAAAGACATTCCTACTATTATTAAAATGGACATAGAAAAAAAGAATGCGAAAATCGTGCATTGAAATCTATCTTTAAGGTTGAATTCTCCTTTTTTCACTAAAGCAACTTGCTTGGTAATTAAAATAAACCCAACGATAAAAACTCCTATAAAGATTAAAATTAATGTAATTAAAATACTATCCATATCAGTCTAAAATAATTTTATGATTTAAATTTTTCATAATAATTTTTATTTAAAAATTGAGTGTATTTTAAAGTTTAAATAATGAATCAAAAATTAAAAATCTTTCAAATGATAACGACAAAAATTCTATCTATATCACCTCGAAATTTGACGGAACATAAAGAATTTGCATTAAGGATTATAATGGATATAATCCTTTTAAATCAATCATCTAAATAAAGATTAAAATTATCTAAGGATTTGTATACGACATTTCTATTATAACCAAAAAAAGTTTTTATTGAATACCCTGATTTTTTAAGGTATCTTTCTAATTCTGAAGTCTTATTAAGTTCCAAAACATCCAATTCTACTAAAGATTTAAGTTCATTTAAATTATTGGTATTATTATATTCCAACAACTCTCGGAATTTATCCAGATGTCGTCCTTTTAATTGAATAGTATTTACAAAATAAGAGGGACTCATTACTCTAATATTTTGAGGATATATTATGTTAGAATTATTAGGAAGAGGTTTATACTGAATATTATTTGTATAAACCCAGTCTGACCCCACTATAAAAAGTAAAATATCAGGATGTTGGTATTTAACTACTTTTTCTATTAAATTTTCCTCAGATAAATCAAAAGTAAATTCCAACTGAATAGCTTTAATATTTTGTAGATTAAATCTTGAAACTATCAGATTAATATAATGGTTATCATTTATTAAAAGACCATCTGCTCTCTTCCAAGTAGGTGGAAAAATTGCTGATTCCGAGAAATACATAATATTAATTGATTTAAAAAAATCTGTTAAAATTGAATTTAAACGGATATGGAATAAAGTTCCAAGATATAAATAATCGTCTGTAGGAAATCTCTCTTCATAATCATCACAAACTTCTAAAGCTAATCGTATAATAGGAGTTCTTGAAATATCCCATTTCTCAGCAATCCTACGTAAACTTAATTGCGTATTCAAAATATCATAAATGATTAAATTTGAGGTATTTTGAGGTATTTTGTTGTACCATCTTTCTTCGTATGTAATTGGATCAAATTCTTCTTGAGCAATATTACTGATAGTATGTCTATTTGTCTTAACTATTTTTGCTATGAATTGAAATGATTGCGGGGGATTTTTATGTAATTCTCTAATAATCTTTTCTCTTTTAATAGGAATGGGAGTTGGATTATGATGTTTTTCAAACCATTTCCTAAAATCATTTTTAAGATAGTTATTTACTTGTTTTTCTAAGGTATCTGCATTAGAGGGTAATCTATATTTAATTAATCGGTTGGATTTTTCTATTTTTAAAACGGAAAAAAATGACCCGTACCGCTCAAATAACTTTATCCATCTCTCAATTATAGGATCTGAATGAAAATTTCTTCCATAATTTCCTTCCCATTCCTTATAAGTGCTTACATTAAAATATTGTGGATGTAAATTAAAGAAATTCTGTAAACGCCTTTTAATATTCTTGTGGTCGGGAAGTCTACCATCTATTTGTTCAAATCTTAATGCTACACCTCTATAAGTCCCTACTTCTTCGAATAAAAATTTCCACAGTAATACATCATCTTCATAATAATGCGAAGTACTTTCATGCTTTTTAATCCATGATATGTAATCCATATTCTTTTTTCGAAAATAGGCTTGCACTTTATTTCTTATTGTAGAAATTGTCGGTATACGCCCCCCTTTTGATATTAAATAGTCTCTAAGTGATCTATAACTCTTAAATTTTTGAAATAACTTTATCCAATACTCGACAATTTCATCTGTATATAGAATTGTATATTTTGAAAACCACTCTAAAAATGTTTTTTCTATAAATAAATTCGGGTAATCTTCAAATAATTTTCTTAATCCATATTCTATTGAACTTATAGTTGGTGCTTTCCCGCCGTAATATTTTGCTACCGAATCGCCAACACCCCGATAATTCCCCATCTGTTCAAAAGCGGGTTTCCAGAACTCTTTAATATGTTCATCAGGATAGTTCTTTTGTTTTGCAAACTGATTATACCAATTAATATAATCCATTTCGTTATCAAATAATTTTTTAATCCTACGTGAAATAGTTTCAGCAGCAAGTTTAGACTTTACTCTTCCGTACAACTTATTTAAATCCTTCGCTACCTCTTTATAATCTCCATATTTTTCAAATTTTGGCATCCAAACATTTTCAACTTCACTATCTGGATATCTTGGTTTCTTTCCAGAATAAGAAGATTGAAAAACTGAAACACTTTTTTCAAATTCATCGCTTTTATCTGTCATGTCTCTAGATTCACTAAAAGAACTTAAATTGTCTTCTGTAAATTCTTCGTCTTTCCTTGAATTCGTATTCAATTCCTTCTCTCCATTAAATTCGTAATTTTTATTATCTTTCATCGTATCTTGTTCTATAAGGTTCTTATTATACTCCTCGATTTTTTCGTTTAACATTAATTGGCTGATGGGTTCGCGCGATAAAGTTGCTTTAGGTATCCACTTATGGTTTAAATTCGCGTCCCAATTTCTTAGTAAATCCTCTCCTATAAAATGTATAAAGTTAGTAGAGGGAATCCTTCCCAATTTGCCTTCAATTAGTTCGAACACTACCGTTGTGAGATAGCGCACTTCGGCTATAAAGGTCAACCCGTATATCTGATCTAAGTTCAATCGAAATTGTAATTTCTCGTAATAGTCGGCAAATTCTTTCCTGCTGACCAAATCAACCTCTTCAAAATACTTGTATTTTACTTCTCTTTCAGATACATTTAACTTAATCCCAATAGATTCGTTCTCTGTTAAATCAATTCTAATTCTTTCCCGTTCCACTTTAGGTTTTTTGAAATAGCCTTGATCTACTATAGTATCGTACACGATTCTACAAATAACGATGATAAAGCTCCATTTAAAATCATACGAGAGTTCTTCGTCGTACAAAAAAGTCTTAAGACCTCCCAAGTAATTCGCAACTTCGCGATATAATCCTTCAAGTTCTGAAAATTTGAATTTGCCAACGACGAGATTAAACACAAATTGCGTCAAATTACGCAAATTAGTTAAATATTCGTAACTAAAAATCTGATCTAACTTTAATCGAGTTCGCAATTTCTCGTAATTCTCTTCAAATTCTTTCTTGCGAACGTCGTCCAGCTTTTTCAACCACTCGTAAGGAAATGATCGTCTAATTACTTTCCTTCTTAACCATTTCGCAATTCTATTTAGCTGGGGAGTAGTTGGATTTAGTAGTTTTCTTTTGAAATCTAATTTGAACGTAGGATGTATAATAAAACGGTAAACGTATCTACTAAGAAAGAGCAGTACCATACGATTAAATTCGTTGTCTTCGATACAAGCTTCGTCCTTTAATAAGTAATTAGCAATCGTTTGGTTAGTCCCGCTAAGTCTTGAGATTTTGTATTTCCCCGAAACTAATCGAAAAACGGTCTTTATTAACATTTGTAAATAAGTTAAAAAAGTTGAGTTGTACGCGCCATCCGATTTTAACCGAGATTGCAGTCTCCTAAAATCTTTATGAAACCTTTTCTTACTTACTTTGTCCAAACCTTCTGTGAAGTTTTTCCCTAGTGAACCTATGGTTATTAAATCCCTTAAATCGTCGGCAATTTCGTTTATTTGCAATGCAGTCAAGTCTTTCTGACCTTTTTTTAACTCGGAAGTAAAAGCGGGATCTATTAGCCAACGGTAAATGTTTCTGCTAAGAAAAATCGTTAAATTACGGTTAAAATCGTTGTCTTCCAAATATCCCATCAGTTTATTATCGTCACTTATCTTTTTTATCATTTTTCTCACTTACCTTACTTTATCGTTTATATTTTCAATTTCCCTTCCTTACTCATAAGCGGTTCTTTATGAAAAGTAGTTAACAGATCTTTAAAAAGAAAAAAATTTTTTTTCGTCTATGGTTTTTTACATTCGTGGAGAATTTTTCTTTTTAAAGGTATGATCCTATGATATTGTAACATGAAAATATCTTCATAAACGATGTTTTCTTTCGATGATCCTCCTAGAATCCTGTAAAAAGTATGCAATTGATGCAATTTCAATATCCTCTAATCATAATGGTATAGAAGAAATGATATATAAGTAAAAAAAAAAAAAAAAAAAAAAAAAGAATCAACCAATTATTAGACTTAGTTTCAACAAGTACTCCCAGAGCAATTCCCGTGATAATTAAAATGATTATAGAAATATTGACTAATAAAGTCATCTTTTTTCCGATTGATTTCATGAAATCTTTAAATGTATTCTCATTGTGCAAAATATCTTTAGCACTTGGAATTATAACAATCATTAATATTATCATCGCACCGATCCATATTACTGTCGCTAATAAATGCAGCCAATCTATTATTGCTATTACTATTTCCATTATTTCCACCTCAAATTATGCATTTCCCTCTATTTTTTGATTATTTTTTAATTATATATCTTGTTCTAAGTTCTTTTCACATTCTAAATCCTTCTTCTTATTTTCGGATCTTGAAAAGTGCCGATTCCCTAAGCAACCACACACACAACCAAGATTAGAGGTATTCTTCTCAATAGTATTATTTAAATTTCTTTTATCGAAAATTTGTTTGCCTATAATTAGTAAATTTACTCATTTAGGTATTTGAAATTCTTTGTATCTGCCTTTTATCTCATCAAAATCAAAAGTTATTAAAGTATGACCTCTATGATTTCCTTCAAATAGTTTAATAAGTTCTTGATTTTCAAAATTATTTGGCTCAATAATTACGTATTCCCGGCACTTTATACACGCTCTAGCCCTAATTGGAAACACCTTAAAATTTAATTCGCTGTAAAATACAAATAAATACGGTATATATTAATTTTTAGTTCGATAATAAAATTATTTACAAAATAAGGCTAAAGTAAGGTTCAATAATTTCTTTAGAAAATTTAAATTAAAAAGCATTAAACAAGAATTTTTTCGTTGGTTTTAAAGAAATAACTAAATACGGAATCGATTTCCTATCAGTTCTATTTAATTTCAACCTTAGTTACCTTTTTTAAATATTTTTTTGTAAAAATAAAAATTTAAATAGAAAAATTTTTTTTGAAGGTGTAAGATAAACTCACAATTTAATCCAAATTTGTATAAAATGTTCTACGAAAAATTGGAAAAATTAGAAGAAAACTCAGAGTTAAAATTTAAGATGTACATCGATTTTGACCGTACTGAACGAATTTTTTATCATAATTTTTACTTTATTGAGTATAAATTTGTCTTAAAAATTGCGTTAACACCATCTTTAAATTACGAT
>JAUWBH010000176.1 GCA_030605085.1 Promethearchaeota archaeon
CAAAAATAGCAGCCTCTTCTTTATCTAAGAAGTTATAGGCATAAATAGGGAGCTTTAATATATCATCGATCTTTTTTATCTTTTTGATATCGCTAAATTCAGGATCCAAAAATTTAGAAAAAATTTTAATTATATTAGACATTTCTAATGGCATTGCAATTTCTTTTGTTCTTTTAATATAATATATTATTTAATATTAATATTGAGGGTATTTTTAGATCTATAATTTTATCAGATTTTTAAAACTCTTAAATATTACGCCGACAAATATCTTTATTATCTCATTCTAAAAAATGTCGGGCGTCTATTATAATTTGGTAGAAGTATTTGATATCCTTGTTGCGTTGCCAGCTGAGGAAAAATAGAGTCAAAATCAAGGCGTCTTGTGGAGGTGAAAATACGATACGTTCCAATCCAGTCAGAGCGACCGGTTTTATAGGCGGTATTGATCTTGAGCAAGTCTAATATCAAGATCATAAATCGATGTTTCGAAACCATCTCAATTCCTCGAATGTTGGCTCGCCTTGCGTGATAAACGACTATATTGTGGGAAAATTGTCTCTCAATTCCAGACCGAATGTTCATAAGCAAGATTATTTCCTCATCAGTCCAACTTTCTGGAATAAAATCCATATTAACGTAAAAATAATCATTTAATTTCTTGACATTTTGGTGCTTTATGTTGCTTTTGGCGTTTATTAAAGGGATGATTCCCATATCAAATAAAAAGCACAGATTCTCAAGGGAATAAGGTCCTGCATCAGCTAGAACGATTAATGGCTTGCAATATCCTAAAGCAAAATAATGTACAAAAGTTAGCTGAAAAACGGAATATTCGTCTTGATTGCCCGGAAATAACTCACAATAAACTGGAATGTACCGATTTCCGCAGTACGCATAAATTGTGGATACTTTATATCCTACGCCATAGATTTTTCCATTATGTTTACAAAATCCTGCGTCCGGATCGTTAAATGACCCCTTCTCTTTATTGAATTGATCGCTGCTATTTGAATGAACGAATTGACAGTCCCAAACGACGATCCTGGTCTTAACAATTTTAAATTCAAATGTTTCTTCGAGGAGATTATAAAAAAACGCTTTAAAAAATTTGAGAGGGACAATTCTAAGCGCATGGCTTACGATATCCACATCCGGGAAATAATCGGGGGTCATGCAAGATATTTTTTAAGAATAATGGTTGCATGAACCTAATCGCATTCATATAGGCTGTATAATTATCAATTCCGATCTGTATCCGGGCTAATTCATGGATTATAATATCATGTAAAAACCTATTTTTGAAAGAAATTCCATTATCTTCCAATCTTATTTGTAAATCATCAAAATAAGTAAAATTATTGCAATATATGAGATATTCAAAGAATCCCGTAAAACCTTGAAGGGATTTAATCATTAATTTATCAACTTTACTAATCCCATCGTAATTTATCTCAGACTCCGGTAAAATCGCAACTTCTCTAAATCTTATGAGATATTGGGATCTAATCTCTGTTAAATCCTCCTTTTTGATAAAATAGGTAATTTTATAAAATGATTTAAGGATATCCTTTTTTCTCCCCCGTTTTCGTTTTTTTTTGTGGAACACTAGTAAGTAATTTTAATGCTTTCAGGCGTTCATTTGAGATGTTTGCGATGAACACGGATTTTTTTAACCCAAATATGTAATCAGTTATTTGCATCTGGTAAATGGATTTCTTTCGCTTATATTTTAGAACTATCAAACAATCTCCTCTGAGTTTTAAGAAATCTAAGTAAGGCTTATATTTAAATGTTTTGGTTAATTTAATGCTCTCTATCATTAAACTTAATTAGTTGAAACCCTGATCTTTTGTTTTATAATAAAATTTTAGACATTTTTATTCCTTGCATGAATTTAATAACATTTCTTTAGCAAAGGTGAAGTAATATACTTAAAGACTCCGACATAAATTAAAATGGGATAATCCGAATTTTTGTCGGGATAAAATTAAAATACTCTCAAAATTAATTGATCTTATTAATTTAAAAATACCCTCTATTAGATATAAAAATTATTTTTAACTTTAAAAATTGATAAAATTTCATTAAAAACTACCCTAATAAAACGCTTTATTTGATGTCATTAGGATAACTTTGAATGAAAATGTTCTTATTTATGAAATAGTTTAAAATTCTTCAGACCATTCTGTTAAAAAATAGTAGATATATGTTAAGGCATTACCAAGTAAGAGATAAATTATATGTTCTTATTCTGCAATGAGGGAAAAATTTATAAAAATTTATAAATCCAAAAGTTCTTAATAATAATACTAGGAAATTATACAATCCAAAAGTCTATTTAGGTTTAATTAAATATTATGCCCTCCGATAAGCAACCTTTTAAAGATAGCAACGGATTTTTTGAAGAGGATGAAGAAGCATGTTGTGATTCCCCAAAATTATCGGAGGAAGATGGTTTTTATGTTTGTTTAAACTGTGGCTATGTTCATTCCAGAATATTAGACACATCTCCTAGACGAGCATTTACGGCTAAAGAAATTCAAAAACGAAAAACGAATGAAAGAGTTTATAGCCCTATAGGGCCCCGAACCATTATTCGAGGTAGTCGTGATGCTCGAGGGACATTATTAAGTCCTAAATATAAGTCAAAATTCAATAGACTTGCTAAAATTCATAGAAGTCTAACGACTAGTTATGAACGTAATTTATGGATTGCTTTGTTAAATCTACAGCGATTACAAAAAAGATTAGGAATTCCTGATACTGTTGCTGAAGACGCGCTGCGAATATACACACAAACAGTAAAAAGAAAACTGACAATGGGCAGGAGTATCGATACATTGTTATCAGCCTCGATTTTTTGCGCCTTAAGAATTCATGGAATTCCTAGAACGATTGAAGAAATTACAAAAATTGCACAAATCCCTAAAAAAAAGGTGATTAAAAGCTATAGACTAATTCTCATGGAAATTTTACCTCACTTAAACTTAAAAGTGCAGCATTTTACACCAATTAGATATGTTGACAAATTCAACGATGAATTAGAATTATCAATGCAATGCAGAAATATCGCTGTGAAATTAATTGATTCGGCTAAAGAAAACGGATTTAACACAGCTGGTAAAGATCCTAAAGGAATTGCAGCAGCAGCCATTTACTTAGGCTCTAAAATTTGCAATGAAAATCGTACCCAAAAAGAAATCTCTAAGCTCGCTAAAGTGACGGAAGTCACCCTTAGGATGAGGGTCAAAGATCTGCAGAGATTCGCTAAGATTGACTAAATTTAAGAACTAGTTAAGAATCTTAAAGACTACTGACAAAACGCTCAGAATGTAGTGATTTTATTTCACTTATTATAGGAAGTTCTTCTCACCAAAACATTGGTATAGGAGAAAAATCAATTTTTTTTCTCATAAGATTATCAAAAATATGAAATAGTTTAAATTCGATTCTCTTCAAAATAAATTAATTGAATTGGATTATTAAATTAAGTACAATTAATTTTTTGGTGTCATGATTGGATTACATTGAAAGAAACTATCGAATTGTAGAAGATAGAATGATCGAACAAATGGAAGAAGCGTTAGAATACGGGAGAATTTTAATTGAGAAAGAATCAGACGCAGGTCTGCTTGATTTTATAGTAAAGCCTATACTAAAGACGTTTTATAAATATTGGAGCGAGAACGACGCTCGCGTTGGTACATTACAACAAATAAAAGTAACTTTAGATACCGCAAAATTTTTATTAAGCAACGGAGAAATTAACGAAAAATTTGATAAAGTAATAGAAGAATCCTTTCCAGCTTATCTTAAAGGAGATCAAACTTTTCGGCAATGTAAAAAAAATCATAAGAATTTCACCAAACTTAAAGAACTTACAAGAGAATGTTATATAAGTCAAATCCAAGAAGCGTTGTTGTTTTTAAATGCTAAGGAGGATGTTAAAACATACGACGATTTAGTTAGAGCTGTATTTAAAACAAGAGAAAACGCTTATAAAGCTTTAAAGCGTCAATTAGATTATAACGAAGATGGTATCGTCGTCGTGGAAATGGATCAATCAATCCTTAAAGTTCCAGCCGGTAAGAATCTTATCGTGAAAGTGCTAAGAAAAGGATTTGAAAAAACAAAAGACGAGTTAATTAGAAGACTTGATAAAACATTTGATTAACTATTTTTTAAAAAAAATAATTAAATTTAATTTAATAAATTTAATATGGAACTTAATAATAAATCCGATTCAAGTATCGACACTCAAAACAATAACAATAATAAAAACATCTTAAGAACAATCTTTTTGAACTTACTTATTAGCGCCTTTATTGTAATAAGTTATGTTTATATTTCAGAGATTTTTGGTTCAATTTCTACAAGTTTTATAGGAAAAACCGAATTTATAATTCCATTTGGAGTGACATTATTAGTATTTACATTTTTCTCTATATTAGCTGGTAAATTCCACGGATTTATTGCGGGATTTATAGGAGAATTTCTATACCAATTAGCGTTTTACGATACGATTTGCCTTTATTGGTGTTTCATTGTAGCAATGTGGGGCTTTCTTATTGGAATATATAAATATAAGCCTTTAAAATATCAAAATCGAACGAAAATATTGTATACGTTTATAGCCTTAATTATTTCCTCTTTTATTACAATGATTTTAATTACTGTTTTCCAAAACATCATTTTTCACGGTCTCATGTTTCTCGTTCAAGCGCTCCTTACGGTAATCTTTTTAGTCCCTTTCCTTTTATATTTATACGATCGAGCACTTGCCACAAAAGAACGGCATATATATAATGTTTTATTAACTCATCATCCTGTTTCCCAGAGTGATCACACATTTTACTTAAAATTTGGTAACACTTACATTTACTTTTGCTCAAGGTGTTCTGGTATAATTTTAGGGGGATTGTACGCGTCATTTGTCACGCACTTAATCGGGAAGATTTTTAGCATCGCTTTATCTCCAGAAATCGCAGTATTTTTGTGTATTATATTACCTATACCCGGATTGATTGATTGGGGAACCCAGAGAATGTTATTAAGGAAAAGCACCACAGAATCAAGATTATTTACGGGATTCGTTATAGGAAGCGCATTACATATTATGTCATTCACGAATAAATACTACTTGTTCATGTTGTTCTTGGTTGCATTTTATTTCTCAATTTTAGGCATTCTAATGTTTTTCGGCTACAAGAAAGAAATGAGACAAATGGAAAAACAATCTGAAAAAGAAGATCAAGCTACAGATTAAAATTAAGAAAATTAAGAAATCCCTCGTAATAATAATGCCAAATATAATTTTTGTACACGGTCTCGAAAGTTCGGGGCAAGGATATAAGGGACGGTTTTTTCAGAATGTCTTCCCTGGGTGCCTTACGCCTGATTTTAAAGAATATATCCCCGGTATCTCTACTAATGTTTTATTGAAGGAGAGAATGAGTCAATTAATATCAATTTTAGCAGAAAAAGAAAAATGGGTTATTATAGGTTCAAGTTTCGGTGGAGCTATGGCTGCACTCTATGCATTAAAGTTTCCTGATAAAGTTGCCCAATTGATCTTACTAGCCCCTGCTTTGGCAAAACTAAAATTTCCACCTGTCGATATCCCCGTAGTAATTTATCACGGTAAGAAAGATTTAATTGTCCCCATGAAATCCTCTCGTTTCCGTGCAAGACAAATATTCACCAATTTAACGTATAATATTGTGGATGACGATCACATGCTCCATCACACTGTAGAAGGTATAGATTGGAAAAAATTAATAAACATAAACTAATGAATCGTATCTAATACTACAAAACTCCTCTAATTTTTGGAATTCCCTTCACTCCAACGAAGTATAAAACACACTAAATCTATAAAAATTGGACTCCAATTTTTATTAATTTAAGCACTAATTCTTCTTACTTAAGAAAAAAATTGCTTTTACACAAAATAAGGAGAAAAAAAAAATTATGAATGTAGTTAATTGGTACTTAGAATTGCCTTTATTCGGTCAAATAATAGTAATATTAATAATATTGCTAATTGTTGTGGGAACCTATTACCTATTGAAAGGAATTGGATATTTGATTTATTACGCTTTTAAAGGGATCTATTATCTTATACGGGGATTTTTCTTAGGCATTTATAAAATAATTAAAGGTCTGTATAATCTAATTTCTGGAAAACATAAAAAATCTGAACAAGAAGAGACAATACAACATAAAGAACCAATTGAATCAAAAGAAACACCTCAAAAACTTATTCAAGAATATCAACCAGCAGCTGAATATTACTGCAGCGAATGTGGTATGAAATTTTCAGATAAAATGGCGTATAAAATATATTCGAAGGGAATAACTTTCTGTGATTATTGTGGTAAAGGATTTGAATTTGTTAATAATGGTCTTTTAAGTGTTAATCCTATTCCTTCGAGTACTCCTCACAACAAATAATTTTTTTTTTTTTTGAATGATAAAAAATAAAATGAATGAAAAAGAAATTAATATAGGTTCAGAGAAATATGTCGAAAAAGGTATTTACTTGTAATAATTGCGGATTCGTATTCCCAGAAGAACTTATCCACCTTATTAAAACTAGAGTTCAAGTTTATTGTGAAAAATGCGGTACACCTTTTACTTTAGGTAAACCTGAAATTAAAAACGATTATTTTATTTCAAGACCAAAGAAATCAAGCTCTTCTTTAACTAATTCAATACAGATATTAAATAAATTTTCTTACATTCCAATTCTTGTTGTTTCAATTATTTTTTGTATTTTAATAGGTATTTCTCCAAGACTTTTTTTTTTAGGAATAGTGGGTATAGCGATAGCATTATACGATATAGCGTTTGTCTCGCCTAAAATAAAAAGTAATAGGTACGATTTAATTGTTTTAGATTCCTTTTGTATGGGAATTTTAGGATGTATAATTTACGGGACGGGAGTTTTAATTCTAATTAAAGGATTATTAATTTTAATCTATTCTTTGTCTAACCCTGAAAATAAAGACAGAAAAATGTATGACTTTGGATTAGAATTAAAAAACTCCTTAAACAACTTTTCTGCATTAGCAGGTTTTTTAATTATATTACTTGCATTTTCTTCAATAATTGAATTACTTAATATAATTCCTCCTGGAATATTTATCCTTTTTCTTTTAATGGCAGTCATTACTTTATTTATTGATTTAGGTCTTAGAAGAAAGATTAAAATGGCGCGGAAATTTAAAATTTTTGAAGCTTTGGGGATATTTATTTTAGGAGTAATTGGGTGTGTTTTTGCTGCCTCAGGAATTTTTGTTTTACTTAAAGGGATTATTTGTTTATTCCTAATGGTAGGTGAGCCTTCAGAAGTAAGTCGAAAAGAAATTACAACTGTTGAAGAAAAACCTACTTATCCACCACCTAAATATATAGAGCCAAAAGAACCAATTCAAGAAGAAAAGCCGGAGGAATTTTATCCTAAAGAAAAAGAAATTGAAATAAAAGAAATTAAAGAACCATCGGATTATGAAATTCCTCCAACTAAACAGACTATTGAAAAACCTGTCGAAAAGATTGAAGAAAAGGAGCCTACAAAAGATGAAGATAAAAAGCCTGAAATGAAGGAAGAAGAAGATTTTGAACTAAAACTTCACGAATCACTCTTACCGGTTAAAGATGAGAAAGATAAAGAGCTTGTTATGGAGTATCTTTCAAAAATCTTTACCGTATTGTCTAAAGACTTAAGAAAACAAATTATAGATTTAAAAATTCCTAAAAAAGAGAAAAAAGAATTATTAAAAGAACTCGCGTTCTTAGCGAAAGAAGAACAAATCAGATACATTGAAGCTATAATAAATTTATACCGAGAGATCCCAGTAAAACTCATAGAAAGAATAAAAAAATTACCAAATGTTAGACCAGAGCATTACGCAAAGATCGCAGAGCAATTAAAATTTATGAATTATGACGAACAAGAAATGTTTATTCAATATTTAGAAAAACACGCCTAAATATAAAAAAATTAAAGAACTTTCCGAAAAATGTCTCTCGAAAAAAGAAGGGATACAAAAGAAAAAGATAAGGATAAAAATTTAGAGGATAGTTCATTTAGGCGTTCTGATTTTACACCTTTACAACACGTGAAAAAGATAGAAAAAAAAGATCTTAAAGTAGAGCCTCAACGCAAGGAAGTCACATTAGATGAGGAGTTAACTGAAATAGAAAATGATATTTTAGAAATCGCAAAAGGGATTTTGAAACTAAAGCGCTACGAGGCCGAATTTAAAATTGAATCAGAGAGTCAAATACAAAAATATCCAATCATAGAAAAATTATATGCCACTTGCATCGCTAAACTCTCTTACAATAAAGGATATAGTAAAGAGGACATTTTTGTAGCTATTAGAAGGTTGGAAGAGAAAAGTTGGATTGTTACGAACGAACGACGGACTAAACTAGAAATCCTCAACAATGAGAAACTCGCTAAAATTTTGGACTTTATTAAGGACAATCCCGGACTCCACGCAAGAGACGAAAAAATTGAAAAATATTTAAATATAACGAAAACTCCCTTCTTGAAGCATATTATGACTTTAGAAAGATTCAAACTCATAAGATCAAAAAAAATTGGTAAGTCGTTACATTATTTCGCTGTAGATATTCCTGAAGATTTAGACGGCATAAAAGTTATTTTTCTAAATCCTTTAATTCCAAAAATTATAGAAGAAATTTTTAAAGACGAGACCGTTGCAATTTCAAAAATAGGGGAAAATCTTGATATTTATTCTGGCACAATACAATATAACATTAAAAAACTAAAAGAAATAAATTTAGTTAAAGCCTCTAAAAACAAATCCGGCAAAAAAATCCATTTAGCCAATATTGAACTTCTAAAGAAATATAACGAAATTTTTAACGAGCCTGATTTCTCTAAACTATTAAAAGGTTTTTAAAGTGCTATTTTGTAAATACAACATTGTTAATTAATTTATTGAGCTCGTCCGGTTTGTATCCTCTATCTATCAATAATTTATTTATACTAGATGACTCAAGCCCATATAAGATATCTTCTTGATTTAATTTTGATATTTCAACTCCCAGCTGTTCGGGTAGTGATTTTTCAGAATCCAATACATCATTAATCTCGTAAAATCGAGGTAAGACTTTATTTTCTAGTCTTTCTCGTAAATTTCTTGGAATAGGATATGCTGCAGCTGTAAGATCAACGCATTCCACTATTCCCTTTAGATTTTTTTTGTTTTTTAGTCTTAAAAAGCCATATTGCATACCTTCAATTTTTTCTTCTTTTTTTATAAAAAAGATATCTCCTTCATAATGGCTAAATTTCAAATCTTTTAATGTCATTATTACAATTTAATAAGATTTTTTTTGCTGTTATTGTAAACTAACTTAATTTAAAAAGATAATTTACTTAAATCTTTCTTTTGTTTTTTTTAAGACAAATTTTCTTTTTTGGTTAACTCCTTAAATTAGAGTAGATTTAATTCTTGGTAAAGCCTTAATCAAAATGTTAATTGAGTTATTAATTCCTTTATTCAAATTTGGATGAATTTCATTTGATTTAAATATATCATATTTAGGATTATTTGGTAAGTCAGAAACGGAAAGAATAGATGTCGTTCTAATACTATATAGTTTTCCTAATAAGAATAAGATAGACGATTCCATATCAATTCCTTGAACATCTATCGATTTTAGCGATTCAACGAAATCCTCAGTTTCGCAAAATAACGCGTCAGTTGTCCAAAATTTAACTTCTTTTACATTAGGGAATTGGGAATTTCCTGTTTTCAATAATATGTCCTTCAATTCACCATCGGGTTTAGATATGAAAATTGTTTGATTACCAGCTTTTATTTCTTGAACTTTTGGAATAGGATTAACGATAGAATTTAATTGAGTTAACAATTCTGGATATTTTAAAATATATTGAGGCGAAGTACCATCACCGCAATACGCATGTGAGGGGATTAAAGTATCTCCGATCTTAATTTCACTTTTATCACTTTCTATACCACCACAAAAATCAACTCTAATAATTATCTTAGTGTTAAGGCATCTTTTTAAGCTTTCCACAGCAATTGCACAATTAGGGCACCCCACTAAGGAACGGATTACGCTAACTTTCACTCCGTCTAAAAACCCGTTGTACACCCTACCGTTAACTCTTTTATTTTGAAGTTTATTTAAAATTCTTTTCATTACTAATTTAACAGCCGGTAATATAACAATTTCATTCACGTTAGAAGGTCTCGTTTCTAGGAATATACGGACTATTTTCTCGTCTATACTCATTAATTTTAACCCCAAATTTAGCAACTCTGTTTTTATTTTATCAAACATTTTAATCTAATTAATTCTTTTTCAAATTTTAATTATAAATTATAAGTTAATTGCTAATTATAACGAAACTTATATTTTTTAATCGCATTTTTTAATTATTTTAGTAGAATACATTTATTATTAGATTTAAAGTAGTGAGAATTTTAAAGCAAAGATTAGGAAACTCTTATGAAAAATCGGTTTATCATAAATAATAAAATTACAAACGAATTCGTGGAGACTTATACCAAAACGACCTACAGGATTATAGGTAAACGTAAACATTCTGCGATTAAACCATGTCATTGGTTAGAACAACGCTTAATGACAGGAAGGGATAATAGAAACTGTTATAAAGGTGTATTTGGGATTAAAAGTCATAGATGCCTACAAAATTCTCCATCTTTACCCTTTTGTAATCATCAATGCGTTTTTTGCTGGAGAGATATTGAGATTGGGGCTCTTGGAAGCGAATTTGTGGTTGATCCAGACGATCCTCATGATTTAGTAGAGGAAATGATCCGTCATCAACAAGACATTATACAAAATCATTTGCCTTTGAAAAGATATCTTGACAACTATGAAATAATAAATGATATTCTTCATTATATGCTTCTAAACGATAAAACTACTCACAGTATCAATTCGTTATCTAAAGGAATCCATGCTAGTAAAAATAAAATTGAACGAGCGATAACTTTATTAAAAAATCAAGAATTTTTACACCCGACAGATACAACCCTTAAAAATTATAAACTTGACGAGGATATTAAATGTTGTATTGATTCAAGAAATGAAATTGAAGATTTGATTAGTCGTACGCTAACCACGCCCGATGAAATAATGCAAGCACATATGGAAGCGACGAATCCTAATCACGCAGCTATTTCTCTTGACGGTGAACCAATGTTATTTCCTCTGATATCTGACTTTGTAAAGGAATTTAAAGACCGCAATATGACAACTTTTATTGTCACTAATGGAACCTTACCAGAAAGAATAAAAAGTCTTAGCATTTATCCTTCTCAACTATATATTACTCTTCCCGCACCTAATGAGCAAATTTATAAAAAAGTCTGTCGTCCAATGATTAAAAATGGATGGGACAATATCATGGATTCTATGAATTTGATTGAATCCCTATCATGTAGAACTGTTGTAAGATTAACAGCTGTTAGAGGTCTCAATATTGATGATCGTTATATAGATGAGTATATTAAAATAGTAGAAAAATCAAATCCAAACTTCTTTGAAATAAAAGGATTTACACTCCAAGCAAAGGCATTGTTAATTAAAGAAAGGTTAAAAAGCGAAAAGCCAATTCAAGAATTTTTTCCAGATTACGATTACTTAGAAAAAATAGCCTTGAAATTTGAAGAGATTGGAAATTTCCCATTAATTTATAAAAATAAACCTAGCCGTGATTTTTTGTTTGCGGTAAATTGGGATAAAGATATAGATCCTAAAATAAATACGCCTTAACTAATCTTCAAAACCTTCTAAAAATTTTCCTCAAGCTATAAGAAAACGCATAAAATCCTTGTCAACAGCTCTAACTTGCACTGATACAATGTCAACTGAATTTTGATTTTTTTAAAAAATAGTTGATACCATATCAATTAAATTTGATATTCCCATGTAAAATGAATTTCTCATTGGTTTCATGATCGTTAAATGTAATGGTGTTTCTTCATGATGACCACTTTTTTAAACCATCCGTTATACCTTCTGAAGGGGGAAGGAGAGTAATAAAACTTGAAGATCATAAAACTTAAATATCATTTTGAAATAATTAAACATTAATCTTTATTATTTTTTTTTTATGGAGCGAATATAATTATAATGTTCACAAAATTTTCGAATTAATTTTAACCATAAAGTAATACGAAGAGATTGAAATAGGCTTTAAAGGTGCCATTGAGACGCTGGAACAAGCCTTCAAGCAGTTGAGAGAATAAATTCAAAAAAAGATAATAATACTTAAATAATAACTTAGTATAATTAAAATTTAATATTTATTACTTTGACATTTTTTTAAAGAGCGATTATTATGTCAGAAGAATTCTGTCAGATTTAAATATATAAAAAATTATTCAACATTAATAAAATAGAATTTAATGGAAATCCATGAATCGAGATAAAAAGAATAAAA
>JAUWBH010000080.1 GCA_030605085.1 Promethearchaeota archaeon
GGCCTTTTTTTAATAATTGCATCCAAATCGGCTATATAAAATTCTGTAAAACTAAACTTCTGTTTAAGAATGTTTACTATATCTATAGGATCTGGAGATTTTATAAAATTAGATGTTAATGGTTTGTATTTGGCTCTCTCACCTTTTATCGCATGGACTGTTTTAAATTTTAAGATGTCAATTACAGGTATGATTCTAAAACTATACATAAATCTCACATAAAAACTTTTTATTGAATATGAAGAATTAAATAAACGAGTTATTTTGATTAATTAACCTATTTTATTTTTATAATTTGAAAAATATAAATTTAAAAAATATAAATGTATATTTTAAAAAATAAATTTACTCCTTCTTTATATAAGGAATGAAATTTAATTTAATTATCAAATAACAATTTCATTTTTAAATTATATTTTCTATATTACTTTAAAAATTTCAAATAATAATAAAGTTTATTGTGATACATATGAAAACTGAAGTATATATTAATAAAATTATTAAAGAAACGGGTTTAACTCTTGAAGAAATTAAAATAAGGGTTGAAGAAAAAAAGAGTGAACTGAAGGGTTTAATTTCTGAAGAAGGGGCATTATTCATCATCGCAAAAGAGTTAGGTATTGATGTTAAAGAAGAAAATAGAGATCTATTAAAAGATATTGAAATTAATATCTCAGATATCACTCCGAATATGAAGAATATCACTTTAATAGGGCGCATCAGAGATATACATCGAGTAATTGAATTTAATAAAAAAGATGGGGGAATAGGGTATGTAGGATCTTTTTTATTACACGATAATACTGGAGATATCCGAATTGTTTTATGGGATGATAATATAAAAATTCTTGAAGATCTTAATTTTGTATGTAATGAAATCGTTAAAATTATAAACGGATATGCTAAAAAAGGGAAATATAATGAAACAGAAATCCATTTGGGGCGATTAGGAAAAATTATCTTATCTCCTGAAGATGTTGATTATAAAAAATATCCTAAAATAAAAGGCGAAATTATTTCACTAAAAGACATTAATTTAAACCAGAAATCTATAGCAATTGAAGGTAAAATTATTCAAAAATTTCCAATAAAAGAATTTATAAGAAAAACAGGAGAGAAAGGACAAGTATCATCTTTAATTATGGTAGATTCTACAGGTTCGATAAGAATTACATTCTGGAACGATGACACAAAAAAAATAGATAATTTTAGAACGGGCGAATTTATATCTATTAATAATTTAAATCCCAGATTAAGCAGTTTAGATTCTAAAACTATAGAGTTAGTTGCGAATAGTACTTCAACTGTAATAAAAAAAGAGGATAAAATAAAAATTGAAGTAGAATTAGTTGATAGCATTAAAAATCTTCAAAATAAACAAAATATCGTTTCATTCAAAGGTGTAATTTCTACAATAGATAATTTAAAAAAAATAACTTTAAAATCAGGAGAACAAGTCCCATTATTGGCTTTTACAGTAAGTGATGATTCAGATGGTATTAGAGTTACTATATGGAGCGATAAAGCGGAAGCGTTTTCAAAAACCCTGAGTGTAGGGGTGGGAGTTTTATTAAAAAATGTATTAGTTAAATATAACAACTTTTCAGGAAGAAATGAAATTACTTTTATCGATGGGTCTTCTTTAGAATTTGTTGATTTAGAAATAAAGAACCTTAAAAATATCGAAACGCAGAATAAAGCAAAAAAGTCTGAATTTACTGGAGAATATACAAAGATTAAGGAGATAAATTCACCAGGTGTTTTCGAGTTAAAAGGATTTATGGTTAAAGAGCTTAATAATATTACAATTTACGAAGCTTGCTCAAATTGTTTTAAAAAGATTGATAACTGTAATTGCAATGAACCAAATAAACAATCTGAACATAAAATGATTCTTAATGTGATAGTTGATGACGAGAGCGCAACAATTAGAGCAACTTTTATTGGAGATAAAGCAGAGAAATTAATCGGCGAAAAAACAGAGATAATCTTAAAGATTAGAGATACACCGGATTTCGATAGGTTTTTAGAAAAAAGATCTGCCGATCTACTTGGGAAAGATATGATTATTAAAGGTAAAGCAAAGTTTAGCGATTTTTCAAATTCATACGAATTAATCGTCTATAATTTTCAAGATATGGACGTAAACGATGAATTAGAAAAAACTATAAAAGAAATAGAGATTTAATTTTAGATTTAATCTAAAACTGATAACTGTTTTATAACTAACTTTTAATTTAAACAATATCATGAAAAAAGTAGAAATTATTGGTTTAGGAGAAGTTGTGATAGATTGGGTGGCGGAGATACCATATTTTCCTAAACCAGATGAGAAAGTTGACGCTATTAGCGAGAGTCACTTCTCAGGAGGTGTTACTGCTAATTATTTAGTTGCTGTTTCTAGATTAGGAGGATCTTGCGGGTTTATTGGAGCGGTTGGTGACGATTCTTATGGAAACTTTTTAATTAAGGCCTTTCAAAAAGAAAATGTAGATACAACATTAACCATAAAAAAAAAAGGAAAAAAAACACCAGTAAATTTCATTTTTGTTGCTAAAGGTGAAAAAACAATTATACAATCGACACATATGCAAAAAACTAAAATTGATATGGGAGATCTAGATGAGATCTATATTAAAAATTCAAAACTATTACACACTACAATAATTCACCCTAAAGTAGCAGAAAAAGCAATAAATATAGCTAAAGAAAATGAAGTAAAAGTAAGTATCGATTTAGAGTCTCAAATTGCTCGGCGAGGTTGGAATAATTTAAAAAATATTCTTTTAAAGGTCGATGTCTTAATACCTAATAAAGAAGGGGCTAAATCAATTGCTAATAGTGAAACGCCGCAAAAAGCAGCTGAAATCTTAATTAAAAAAGGAATTCCAGTAGTTATTATAACAATGGGAAGCCAAGGAGCATTAATTACTACTAAAGAATATCAAAAATTAATTCCAACATATGAAGTTGAAAAAGTTATTGATACTACTGGAGCTGGTGATGCATTTAATGGTGCTTTCTCAATAGGTTATTGGATTAAAGGATGGGATTTAGAAAAATCCTGCCGATTTGCCAATGCAGCAGCGTCTTTGAAAATTCAAAAATTGGGTGCCCGAACGGGAATGGCAAATGAAAAGGAATTAATTAAATTTCTAAGAGTGAATGATGATCCTTTTTTTAATTAAATTTCTCATATCAATGGTTAACTAATGAAAAATTTCAGAATATAAACTTAGAAAATTTATTTTAAATAAAGTAAAAAAATTATAGAGAAATCGATAGTAAGTTTGAAAATTAGGGGAAAAGCGCCCCCGGCTGTAGAAACCCTCGATATTTCCTTGGGGCTTTCCCGCCGCAAGGAACCCTTGCGTTGTATGGATCGAACATGCGACCGCCCGGTTTTACTGCAAGATTTGCCGTAGATCTGAGCAACTTCCGGAGGTAATGTGAAACCCAAATACCTGAGCCGGGTGCTTTTGGCACACCTTTTAAGGCGGGTGCTCTACCTAACTGAGCTACGGAGGCGTGGCTTTTCAATTTCAACGCGTTCAAGCGTTGTAATGCTCCCGCCGGGATTCGAACCCGGATCGCGAAGCGACATGATGTGATGCCGCATTGTCGCAGGGGTGAAGGCCCCGTATGCTAAGCCCTTATCCATCGCTTTTTAGAAAAGAATAGGATTGGCCGGACTACACTACGGGAGCAAATTTTTTTCTGCGTTAAAATGATTATTACCTTATTTTCTTAAAAGAATTTAATAAAGTAATATCCTTGTATAAATTTTTAATTAATATTTGATTTTAAACTTTTTTATATTATAATTAGAAGTGTTTAATTTAAGATAACAATGTTTTTTAGAAAAAAAAAAACGCAAATTTTTGTTCTCTTTAATTATGGTATCTCAAAAAGGATTTTAATTAAGATCTTCTTTAAATTAATGCGGGAAGGGAGATTTGAACTCCCGAACTCCTACGAGAATGGATTCTAAGTCCATCGCCTTTGACCAAACTTGGCAATTCCCGCTTATAAGTAAGAAAGAAATGGGATATTAATTAATAAAAAACCTTAGAAATTAATAATTTTTTATTTAATAATTTAAATTTATATGTGTATAATTTTATAGAAAAAATATAAGTAAAAAAATATTTTAGAATTTACTAATAGGCACATATATATTTTTTAGAAATTAAAATTATTGGTCTCTTTAATGAGTATAAGAGAATCTTTAATAAAGCATTTAACATCCATTTTACGAGCCTCGTCAGGTACTATTTTAGTATTACTATGCGATCAAAACGGGCTTTCTATTGCTAAGATTGGCAGAAAAAGAGATATAGATTTAGACGCTAATCAAATTACTAGCTTAGCAGCAGCAGCATTTTCAGCAAGCGAAGAGAATTGGGACGATTTAAATATAAAGGACCAAGTCATTTCATTTTCTTATTTTGAAAAAGTTTGTTTAATAACAATTAAAATCAACGAAACTCTTTTAACAATAGTTCACGATTATCACAATGAATGGCCTTTAAATGCTGATAATTTAGCTAGTTCAATGTACTATTTAAAACAAAAATTAAGTGAAATTTTTGGAAATACTGATATCTCAACAGAGGAGATTGAAGAATTTTCCAATAAAGTACGAAGTGCAATTTATCTTTTCGGGATGGGAACTGAGGTTCCATTTAGATCTTATACTCCTGAAAATTATAATTCTTCGAATGTGTTGCCGTTTATAAGTACTGTTTTAGATTCTATTCAGCATCCTATTTTTATAAGATATAGTTTAGTAATTCCTTCTGGTTTAACGCTTGATGCTCGAGATGTCAGTGGAGATGAGTTACCAATATCGATAGAGGCGTTCTCAGCTAACGCTAATGTAGCATTTCAAAAAATGAAGGAAGAATCAAAAGGTAGTTCTATTGGAGAATTATTATGTTATATTGCGATTTCGGGTCAAAATCCTGAAAATTTTTACGGGCTTATAACGTGTCCCTCAGGAAAATTAAAATTTTCAACAACAGAAACTACACTAAATGCTGAAGATGTTTCTTTTATCGGACTTTTTACTTTAGCCTACGGAGGGATCCCCGTTATGTGTGAATCTAGAAACATCATTCATTCAATATTGGAAATTATTGGTAAGGAAAGAGACGCAACAAACTTTATAGATGCTGTAAATGTTCTTACCAGTTCTAAATATGAATAAAAATAAGTTTTTTTAAAGTTCAATTGTTTGCTTTTATTATGAATTTAAAGACATTTCCTTCTGGTTAGGATGCATGAATAACGACTTAAAAATCCTAGAATCTACTCCGAAAATATATTGCATCAATTTTAAGGAGTGTGTTCAAAAAAATTTCACATCTTATGTTTTTAATTTTTAAATTTCCGAAGCTATTATTAGATTGCTATTTTTAGGATTAAAATCTTTGTTATATTTCCGAAACTTACTCTTTTCATAATGGTTTAACTCAAAATCAACTAGTAGTTTGAAAAGTTATATAACAAACATTCATAATATAGACATTAATTACTATCAATGTTCTCGTTGTGATTTCAAAACTAAATATAAGAGCAGTTTAAACCAGCATATTAAAAATCTGCATAAATTATCTATTATTTAATAGGAAAAAATAAGAGTTTTTTTTAATTTAATATCCCTATATGAAAGAAAAGGTATTTTTTGCTGGAACTGATGATGTTAAATTTATTTTTGAAAAACTATATGATGCATTCTTGGAATTTGGTTTTAAAGCCATTTGGTTTCATAGAGAATTTCCCATTGATTCAAAAGATACAATGGAAGAATGTCTGGAAAATGTCAAAAAATCAGATAGACTAATATTAGTGGTGGATAAAAGATATGGACTCCCATCTAGAGATTCTTCTTATTCGATATCAGAGGAAAAATTCTTAACAGCATATAATGATGATAAGCCTATTTTGGTTTTTGTTAATAGTGAAACCTACATTCAATCTAAAATGTATCATAAAATTAAGAAACGAAATGAGGAGATATATCAAAAAAATTTGGATGAACTGGGATTTAAAGCTCAGAAAGAAATTTACGAATTTATTGAAAGAACCAACATAAAATAAAAGATGAGAAGCTAAAAATTTGCTGGATCGAACAATTTAACTCAATTGATGATATTATAACTCAGATTAAAGAAAAATGGGGATTTCAACCAATCTACAAAAAAATCATCAATAAAGAAGATATCGGTTTTGAAAGTAGAAATTTTCGGAAATTATTTGATAGAATGGCTGAAAGAGATAAAGACAACATTGGAATTGATTTAAACAACTTAATCAATAATACAATTGGTAGTCAAAAATTTAGAAAAGTTATGGGATTCTATCCAAAAAACGATAGAACTATTTTTGGTAATAATAATGGCAACTATTCTTATGGCTTCATACTGGAGGTTATATTGCTACAATTACTGATTTAGTTACTAAAGAAGAATATGATTTTTTCAAACCTGAAGAAAATACAAATGTTTTATATGAATTTTTGGAATACTTTAAAACTCAATGTAAAAAAAATGATATTATAATTTCAAATCAAGAATACGATTTATTTGAAAGTAAAAAATTTCGAAAACCACATCATAGCGATCAACATAAATGGCAAGTGTTTTATAACAGATTGGCAAATACCGATCCTAAACATTTGGGTATTGAAATTCAACATTTACTTAATAATATAATAATGAATCTGATTTTGAAAAAGTGCTAAAAATGAATATAGGTGCTAAGGATAAATATTTAAAAATTTATAATAATCAAGATTGGTATTTTAGTTTTATAAATAATAGGATGGGAGGAGATCGCTATGAGATATTTGTCACAGATGAAAATAAGAAACAAACTTACGATTTTTTCAAACCAAGCGTAAATGAAATTATTTTAAAGGAATGGTTGGATTATATTGTAGAATATTGTGCAAATGTCGGGATAAAAATCGAAAGGTGAAAAGATCATTAATGATTAAGTGGTATTTTTCCCCAAAATCACTTTTTACAGATAACTATATTCATAGTCAATAATTAGCTAATAAAAAATACAGTTAAAAATTATTTATTTTCTTAAATTGAGAACCCCAAGAAAATTTCGATAATATTAAATCCGCATAATCATTGAAATCCGTTATATAGAGTGCCGATGCTAACGCCTCTGCGGAACTTAACTTTTCCCATTTTCCATAGTTAGTAGGGTTTGTAGCAATTAAAGGGGGGAGTTTTCGGTTATTTCCATATCCCAAATCCTTGAAATTAAAGATTTTTTTCCAAGAACAATCAATCACAATAAGTCCAAACTTGATTATAATACTTTTATCCTCAATAGATATTTCTTTTTGAGAAAATGGATTTAATAATATTGCTTTATTTAATCTTTTTCCAATTCGAGATATAAGTTTAACAAGGTTGAGTTTCTTTAATTTTAGTGCTGTACATTTAGTGGGATTGCATCCAAGATCTATTCTTTTATATCGTATGCAATAAAGTTTTGGTATTTGCTCATTATATTTCGATATGCTCATTATATTCAGAAAAAAGTGTTTTTATAAAAAAAAATTACTATACTTATCTTTATTTGTTGTCAAATTATAAATTTATTATAGTTTTATAATCAAAAATTAAATTTGGAATAGTAATGTTAATAAATTAATAAATCGGAGATCTATATTTATATAAATGTGAAAGAATTTTAGGATATTATTAAATAGATAATTACATTTCTTTTCAGAAAATATGACTAAAAATAAACAAACTAAAGAAAGAAAAACGAGTTATAATCCTTCAAGGCAATCAAGATGACCAGAGGACTATAAACCAATTAAGGAAATAAGAGTTAGTCGAAAAAATGCAAAATATTTTAAAGATTTTCAAGAAAAAGATTAAAAATTTCTGTTGAAAAGATTGCCTAATAAAGAAGAGTTATTATACAATATTGCATGTAGAGAACTTGAAAATGAAAAGAAAATATTGAAACGAAAATACAGCGATTTGTAATTTTTGGTGGTATTTTCTTATCGTTTAATTCTTCTTACCTTTTGTTGTTTTTTGAGAAAAATTTAATTAAAATATATTCATATATGTTCATAGTTTCTTTAATTTTTTTACTCTTTCTCTTTTCATTTTCATATATGCTATTAAAACATTTCATTATCCTTATTTTGATATGGAAGAACTCATAATTTATAGTCAATCCATCGACAACATAAATTTAATAAAAAGGTTAACAAGAACTTTTTCTCAATTTAATAAAAAAAATTGAAAAAGTTAAAGATCCATTAAAAAAAGCAATAATATTAAATCCTTTTTCTCAAGAAGTAATATCAGTGAATGATAGAATGAAGATATTAAAATATGGACTTATAGTAATTGACTGCTCTTGGAAAAACCTTCTAAACTTTAATAGTTATAATTTAGAAAGGGGGCGTAAATTACCCCCTCTAATTGCTACAAACCCTATTAATTATGGAAAATGGGAAAAGTTAAGTTCTGCCAAAGCTATAGCAGCCGCTCTTTATATAACGAAATTTGTTGAATACGCTAAACTAATTCTTTCAAAATTTTCATGGGGAAATGAATTTTTAAAGAGAAATAATTTAATAATAGAAAAAAGAAAAAAAAATAAAAATTTTAATCCATACCACCCTTAGAGAGACCAGAAGCTGCAATAACGTCATCGATCTTTATAATCATAGATGCAACTTCTGTTGCTGATTGGATGGCCTGAGTTAATACCAATAAAGGTTCAATTACACCTAATTGTATCATATTATCAGGTTTTCCCGTGTCAACATTTATTCCGAAAGCGGAACCATCTTGAGTTTCGTGTTTTGATCTTAATTCAACAATTAAATCCACGGGATTATAACCAGCATTCTCTACTAATGTTTTAGGGATAATTTCTAAAGCGTTAGCATAAATTTCGATCGCCAATTGCTGTCTACCGCCTATAGATCTAGCATACGATCTTAATCGTTTTGCTAATTCTATTTCAGGAGCTCCACCCCCAGGTAAAATATGAGGGATGTCTATAGCAGCCTTTACGACAGATAAAGCATCATGTATCATTCTTTCTGCTTCATCAACTACATGTTCAATTCCTGCCCTTATGATGATACTTACTGCTTTAGGATCGGCACACTCCGAAACGAAAATCATTTTATCGTCTCCAATTTTCTTTTCTTCAACTTTTCCTGCGTTTCCCAGGTCGTTAGGAGTGATGTCAAAGAGATTATTTACGATTTTTGCATTAGTGGCTCTTGCCATCTTTTCCATATCAGAACGTTTAACTCTTCGGATTGTCATAATATCATCTTTAGCGAGAAAATTTTGTGCCTTATCGTCAACTCCTTTTTGACAAAAAACAATGTTAGTGCCGATTTCTTTTAATTTTATAACGCGTTTTTTTAACATATTAGATTCTTCTTCTAAAAACTTATTAATTTGATCAGGAGTTTGAATTCGTATTTCCGCGTCAAATTCGGTTTTTTCTACTTCGAGTGAAGAACTAATCAATGCTATTTTTGCATTTTTAATTAATTTTGGCATCATTGGATGAACTACTTCCTTGTCAACGATAATTCCATCAATAATACTTGTATCTAAAAGGCTTTTCCCCTCCTTTTTGATAATCTGAATTTGATCTAAGTCAATTACCTCATGATCACCACGAACTTCTTTAATTTGAGATACAGCTTTAACCGCAATATCAGCAAAATGAGTTTTTGCTCCAGCAATTAATTTGCTATTCATTGAGGTTTCTGCGACTTTAATTAAAGTGTCTCTATCATTACTCTCTATTTTTGTTGACAGGTCTTGTAATATTTCCTTACTCTTTAAAAGTGCTTTTCGATATCCTTTAAAAATTATTGTGGGGTGCACTGATTGTTCCATTAATTCTTCTGCAAGATTTAACAATTCACCTGCAATTATAACACTCGTCGTAGTTCCATCTCCAACTTTATCGTCTTGAGTTTTGGCAACTTCAATAATCATTTTAGCTGCGGGATGTTCAATATCAATTGTATCTAGAATTGTGGCTCCATCATTTGTAATTGTGACATCTCCTAGGGAATCAACAAGCATCTTATCCATTCCTTTAGGTCCTAAAGTAGTTCTAACAGCTTCGGTTACTGCTTTAGCTGCGGCTATATTGTTTTTTTGGGCGTCTTTTCCTCGTTTTCTTTCAGTCCCTTCTTTTAAAATGATAATAGGGACACCCGATAATTGTGCCATTTTATATTCACTTTTTTATTATTTTTTAAAGTATGTTATTTATATAGATCTCTAAGTCATAAAATTAAAAAAGTTTACGAAAAATTGTATTGACTAAATATCTTTGAAAATAAAGGTTTTTAATTGAGTTGATTAATTATGAGACCAGTTTTTTAATATATTTTTCTCTAAGACCTTGAGCTTTTTCAACCTTTTCTATTCTTTTTAAATAACTTTCAAATAATTGGTCTTTCTTCTCATTTAAGGAGCGGATTACACTTTCAACTTCTATTTTTGACGGAGATCCTTGACTCACCCGTTTATTTAGACACAATTTCAAATTTTTTAAGGATTCTAAAAAGTTTTCCGGTAAAATTTTTTTCTTATTTATTGTTTCGAAAATTGATTTTTCAATGTTTTCTTTATTTAGAAAGTCTTGAGAACTTTCAGAATCCTTTACTAATCTTGCCACGATTTTATGAGATTGCCGAAACGGAATTTTATAATCTTGAACTAAAAATTCAGCTAGATCTAACGCTAATAAGAAGCTTTCGTTAATTGCTTTTAGAATTTTATCGCTATTAATTTTAAGAGTATCAAATATTCCTATAAACATTTCTATAATTGAATACAAAAGTTCGAAAGAATCTTTTAATAACATTTTTAAATCTTGAAAATCTTTAAAATATCCTGAAGGTATCGCTTTTATTATCATAGAAGCCGTAAAAAGATTCGATGTTATCTTCGATGTCTTACTTCTTATTAATTCAAGAGTATCGGGATTCTTCTTTTGTGGCATTACGCTCGACACTGAACAAAATTGAGCATCTATATCCACAAAATCAAACTCTTTAGAAGACCAAAGTATTAAATCTTCAGAAATCCTTGAAAATTGTATAGAAATTAACGACAAACACATTAATGTTTCAAAAATATAATCCTTGGAACTTATAGCATCAATAGAATTTTCAATTACACCGTCAAAACCTAGTAATTCAGCAGTTCTTTGCCTGTTTATATTGATACTTGTTCCACCAATTGCACACGCACCAAGAGGATTTAAATTAATCCTATCGTAAATTTCATCTAATCTTTTTAAAGATCTCAACATTTGAGCAATATAATTATTTAAATAGTGAGCAAATACACCTAACTGACCCCTTTGAAGATGTGTGTATAGTGGCATAAAGATTTCTATAGTTCTTTTAGAGAACTTAAGCAAAACATCAAATAAATTGAATAACATTTTAGATAAAAGATTTAATTCGCTTCTAATTTTTAATCTAATATCAACAGATACTTGATCGTTCCTGGATCGCCCAGTATGGATTTTACCTCCGATATCAATCCCTATATCATCAATAACATGTTTTTCAATGAACGGATGAATATCCTCGTAAGTTTCGTCAAACTCCAACTGATTATTTACCAATTTATCTTTAATATTTTCGAGAGAGGTTAATATCGTTTTAATTTCGTTTTTGCTTAGGATCCCTTGTTCAAATAACATAATATTGTGAACTTCTGTCCCTATAATATCTTCTTCTGCAATCCATATGTCTTCTTTTAGTGAACTTATAAATTTTAAGACCTTTTGATTAAGAGGCTCGTCCAATCTGGTTCGATATAGATCTTTTTTCATTATAAATCCTTAAAATTTAGTTTAGTTTTTAAAATATTAATATAATATGAATTAAATGTATAATAATAGTTATAATTACAATTTCTCATTCTTTTTAATTTTTAGTATAATTTTGCTAATAATTAACTTTATTTTTTATTTTTATAAGAAAAAGGATTATTCTTTGCGCAAAATAAAAGTTTTAATATTTATTATCTTTATAATTACGGTAATATTTCTCATTATGGGATTACCCTTCTTTGTTTCAAGCGAGTCAAAAATTATTGAATTTTTATAGAATTCTAATCGACATTTAAGACATTCAATCGTATCTTTGAAATTTATAACATATTTACTATTACATCGTGGACAGTTCTGGACTTTAGTTGACATTTTTATTTGACACCTACTACGATTTTTTCTTATATTTAAAAAAAGTTTGAGCTATTGAAGGGATATTAATTAAGAGGGTCTTGGATGATTACGCGTAGAAAAGAATTCTCTAATTCTTTCGTTTTCTATGATTTTATTATAATAATTAAAATTTGGCATAGGATCACTTAATTCTGGATGATTAATGGGTATTATCCAAAATGCGTTATCACACAAATGTTCTCTTATTCTTATTAGTAATAATTTTAGTCTAGTTTTTTCTTGGTCTGATAATTTAGCATATTCTTCTTTCTTTCGTTTTTTTAATTGAGTTTTTGACATTGGAAATCCTTCGTTAACTAAGCAATGACAATCATAACCTTTTTGATCGCTTACTACTCTCAAAACTTGATTGGGTACATTTTTGATATCAAAAACACTTAAAACAGCCACTCCATAATTAGTATGATTCTTTTCTATTTTTCCTCTTGTTTGCGTGGTTTTTGGATCATTACATATTCTTTCCCAGTCAACGGACATACCATTTCCTTTCTCATTTCTAAAAAAATTAGGAAACATCTCTAATTTATGCTTTGGATTACATTCCAGAAATTTTGAGATTTCAATCCTTCGAAAAACATAATCATCATTTGGAATGTCTCTATTTAAGTATTTAGCTAATATTTTTAAATTTGCTTGAGCCAAAAAAACACCCAATCAACTATTTTTTCTTTCTGAATAGTACCGTCAAGATATTGACCTGTGGAAGTTTTTACGTATACAATAATATCATCAATATCATCCGTTAAATTTAGTATGAATTTAAGTTTATCCGACTCCCATCTAATTTGAACAATATCATCCATGAAATTAAATCTCATTTCAGGTATTTTTTCTCTAAAATTAACCATGTATTGAAAAGAGATGTTTCTAAGAAGCTTTTGTGAATAATTCCAAAGTTTTTTAGAAATATCTATATCTTTACTCTTCTTTCTAATTTTTTCCAAATGTAAAGAAGCTTCCTTAATTTTAGACTCGATTTCAAAAGTGGATTCAGAGAATTCTATAAATGCTTTAATTAATTTTTTTTCTATTTGTAAAGTAATGGTTTCTTGAGGTAAAAAATCATCTGAAGGTATTGTGTGTTTCTGATAAGAATCCACTTTTGATTCTTCTTTTTTAACATATGTGTCCCTAATCTCTTCAATATCAATTAAATTTTTTTGAATATAATAATTTTTTGGACTTTCAGTAGTCATCTTTCTTCACTCCATTAATATATCTAATCCTGCATTTTTACATAATTTATGCATTTCAGCTTCCTTTTTTAATGCTCTTTCAATTTGTTTTTGTAATTGTACTAAATCTTGATGATCTAATGCATAAAATGTTTTTTTTAGATTTTTTCTACCCTTAGAATAATCTATTTTAAGATTATGTGTAATTAAACAATAATTGGGATAATCTATTTTTTCTTCTTTGAATACTGGACGAATATCTGTAATAATACGGGTAGAAAGTATTAATTTTGATCGCTCTATTAATAAATTATGTGCCTTATGAAAATAAAATAAGAATGTTTCTGTTCCTAGTAAGCTTTTAAGAAATTGTTTCATGGATTTAATCTTGTCATCAAAATCCTCATCAAATTGATAATTTTTTGATTTCAATTGTTTAATAAAAGAATTAATTAATTGAGAAATAAAATCATCTATATCTTTTACTCTTTTATCTTCTAGTAAATTTTGAGATAGTCTATATAATGTAATTAATAGCTTAAAAATTGTAGGAAACTCTTCAAAACCTTCAATTGATTGAATTCCTTCGCCATAATATTTTAATGGTCTATAAGCTTTAAATTGGATCGTGATTACTTTTTTTTGATCCTTGTCTAAATTTAAAATTGTTCTTAATATGGGCAAGTCATCGAGGGGAATTATTAATTCGAATGCCATACTAATCTTAATCTCTTAAATTTGATTATTTATGATTGATCTTAATTAATTATGAAATTATTTTAATAACAATTATATTTTTAATTTTTTAATTTCCGAATTTTTTTTTATTGCATAATAAAAATATATATTAATTTAATTCTTTATTTGTAATAAATAATTATCCTTTCCCACAGATTTCCCAAATGACATAGTTGTGAATATAGTGTTATATGTGCAATTTTGTCGGCTCTTAGTAATATTACAATTCTAAACCACAGTTTTCAGATACAGCTTCAATAACACATAAGTATTATCTATGATCATTATGTCTTTATTACCTATATAAACTTTCCTCTAAAGACGTTAATAATATGTAGGTGATATCCTTGAAATTAATGTGATTTCTTATGCCTATAGGGTAAAAATATTTTTCTAGATAGCCAGAACAATTAAATGATAGTTCTATTATTGTATCCTATATAGGCACAAAGAACACGAATTTTTGTCGGTTTCCTAAAGCTAAATAATGTTCAATACGAAAGTTGGAAAGTAATTGAGCTTCAACCAATGCGTTTTTTTAATTGTCTATTATCCGTAACCGTTTCCTGCTTTTTCGGTGTCTTTCGCTTTTTTCCTTCTGTAATTTCGGTATCTCAATATGTTCTCCGTAGTTAGGTTTCTTAAAGTTTCTACGTTTTTAATACTGTACTTTATTAAAATTCGCTTATATAATACTTCTTTGCCTAACATTAAGTCTTTTTCTGAAATTGCGATTAAAAAATTTCCCTTCCTGAGCGGATCAAATAATTTCTTTGCTTTTTTATTAGCAATTTTATGAATTCCTCTAACGATTTCTTTTCTCGGTTTCCGGCAAATAGGACATTTGTCTCTCTGATACACCACTCGCTGTGTTATCGGTACGAGTTTGTTTGACTTTAGCCACCCAAACGATTGATACGCGGGATTTAAATTCCCGTCTTCCTTTCTCCAGATTGCTACTTGCGTTAATATGTAAAAGATGGTGTGGTACGCGTCTTCTCTCCGTCCTAAATTTAGGTACATCCATCCTTCGTATTTTTCCCTAAATTCTTCGCTACTCGTTAAATATCCGTATCCTAACGCGTGAAAGTGAGGGTTTAAGCTCTTATTTAACTTTTTCTCCCCGCAAGTACAATCTTCCGCTCGCTCTCCGCAATTTTCGCACTTTAAAGAATGTAATTGAGTAAACAATACTCCCGCAAACATGCCTGAGTCTTTAAGCATTCGAAATATTTTCCTTCTAAGCCTTTTTACGCTTTTGTAATCCTTTAAATACGAACGAACGAACTCTGGCTTAGGACTTAAAACGAGGTGAATAATGTTTCCCGTCTTAATCCCGTTTTCTTTCGCTTCTCTTTTAAGTTCAAGAAGTTTGTTGTTGATCTTTCTCGCTCTTGCCGAAGAAGCGTGAATAAAGCAATTTTCGCAATCTAATTTGTTGCAGTGATAAAATCTTACTTTTATCCCTTTTACCTTGTGGTCTTCGCACGTAATAGTATCCTTGTACGTGTTGCAATTTGTTCTATATCTTCCGTCGTTTTGAGTTTTCTCGTAATTCCCGCTCCCCGCTACGATCCAATTTCCTAACTTCTCAAAATGAATCTTTTGGTGTTCTTTAATTTTTTGAATCGTGTCGTTCGTAATTAAATTAGTTTGTACGGTTATCATTTTCTTTTTTTTATTTTATTTTTTTGATTTTACTTTATTCTAATTTTTCAGAATTAGCTTTATAAAGATCTACAACGCTTATAAAGGAATATTGTCTTACAATATAACCTAATATTGTCTTACAATTTGGATTTTCCGTCTTACGATACTTTTCTGCTAAAACTTTCGTATGACAAAACAAGATTTCGTATTACAAAAAAATCTTGAAATAAAGACAAAAAATCAATAATGGAAATTATTAATGAAAAAATTGAATCTTTAACGAAAGAATTTGAAGATAATTTCGGAGAAAAAATTGATGCGGAAGCTATTCTTGAAGATTTCATCTAATTAGATAATGAGTCCAAGTATAATACGAATGATAAAAAAAGATAATCAAAAATGAAGAATAATTTCAGCAATACACTTATTTTCTTCTTCCATATTGATATTTTCATAAAAGTTATTTAATGTTGTGTAAAAAATCGTAATTATCCTTCCTAACATTTGCTTTTTTTTCTTTTATTTCTTCAGGATTTACGGGTTCTGATCCCGTTTCGATTCTCAATTTATATCTATAAGTGCCATTATCGTGCCTTACACCTAAGACATCTTTTGTTTGGGCTATAGCTATAATTAAACAATTTTTATCGTTTCCTTTTTCATCTTTCATAATTAACGGTTGAAAATGAACGAAATCCCCTTTGTAACTAATTAAATTTCTAATTAAGTTATGGAGTTGCTTTACTTTGGTTTCCATATTTTCTAAACCAATAATTTTTCTTGGAGCTTTGTCTGAAATACCAATTATTAGGGCACCTCCAAGATTATTACCAAAAGCTGCAATATGCTCGCAAAATTCAATTTGTTTCTCTCTTTTAATTTTTGGGTCTGGTGCTTTCCACATTTCTAATGTTTGTTTAAAATCCCATAGTTTACTTTCAATCCTATGATCTCCCATAACTTTCAATATAAATTTTTTCCAAAAACTTTCGTCGTAAAGCATTACCTTTATTTGTTTATATTTTTCGATGTCCATTTCTAAATCGTTGTAAATTTCTTTAAAATTATTTTGTTGTGAAATTTTTACTACTTCTGAACTAGCTTTCTCTTTTTGAATTAAATGTATTGAGCATAACTCCTCATTTTCGAGAAGAAATTCGCGAGAGTGGGTTGTTATAAAAATCTGTAATTTGTTGGATTCTTCTAAAAATTTTTCTCTTAATTTCCTTTCTAAACCCGGATGTAGGTGAACTTCAGGTTCTTCGATTAACAATATTTTATTTTCACCTAGCTCCATAATGTAGGCTATGAAAAGCGCAACATTTAAAATACCCGCACCCATGTTTTCAAGCTCGATGTCCATAGATAAATCGTTTTCTTTTAAAACCAAAAAAGTTCGATCCTGAAGATTCACATCTTGACTTAACTCTTTTACGTCATTAACGAAATGTCTTAATTCGTCATTAAAACGACGCAACCAATCTCTTCTATTCGTAACGGTTTGCTTATGAATGAATTTAACCAAGTTGTTACCGTTTGGAAATAGCTCCGTTTTCGTTATTTGAGAAATATCCGAATCTCGTAAAAAACTTCTTTTGTCAGGTATTGAATGAATGATGTTAAAAAAGCAATTTGAAAGCTCGTAACCAATTTTTTCTACAATAGGATTGTCTTTAATTTTTTTAATTTTTTCGAAGCAATCCTTTAAATTTGGCGGGGTAAACTGAGCGTGTTTTTTAACGCTTTCAGACGAAAAATAGTTTTCTAACGGTGTCCTATTATTACGCAATCTTTGTAAATTGTGAATCTTCATTTCAACTATATCTCCTGTCAAAATTAATTTATAGATAGGAAAATTACGATTTATGTTCAAATTTTCAATTGAAATCTCGCTTAGGATTAAATCCTTATATTTTTGCGTATAAATAATTTTAACATGAACGCTGTCGTAATATCCACGATTTAATAGCCAATTTACAGCTAAATCTTTTTTATTCCATTCGTTCCGTTTTAAATAGTCTTTTCTATTTTCATTCTCTAAAAATGTATTATTTAAGAAGTTCCCATTGTATAATGTTCTAAAAATTTCTTCTCTAAACATATCCGATATCTTAAATGTTAAGGTGATTTCGGCGTGGCTATCTACATTTTTATCGTAAAGAAATCTTGTGTCAACGGGTGTCCCACGATAACTATTACTTAACATTATAAATAACTTAAATAAGTTGGATTTGCCAGAACTATTTTTACCAATTAAAACATTATAATTTTTAAAATCGGAAAATTTTGCTTTCTTATAGCTTAAGAAGTTTGTAATCTCAACATCCTTTAATTTTAAATTCAAAATTACCACAGCTAAATAATTTTTGGTTTCTAATAATAAATATTATGAAGAAATTCTTTTTGAATTTTTTATAAATTTTCAACAAAAATTTTAAATTATCTATTAAATACGGTATATTAAAAAAAATTATAAAAAAAACGGAAGACAAGTTGTCCATCCCGTCAATATTCCTAAGGTAACGCCGCCAATTAACACGGCAAAAGTTCTCCTGTGGTTCGATTGGTCGTTGTTTACGATGAACGCAATGCTTATAACGACATCCAAGATCGCTCCTAAGGACGCAATCGCCACGCAGTAATAGATCGTCTTTTCGTGAGGGTATTTCGACGCTTCTATGTCTTCTATTCGATTCAAATATTTGGGGTCGATGTAGCCGGAAAAGTTAATAAAATCGAATATAAACCTATCGGGGAGAGGGTCTAAAATCCAAATTAAAAAATAAGTAAGGTAATTTAACAGGATTCCTAACCCTGCGGTCAGGTAAAAAATTCCGAGCGTAAATCGCGCTCTTTTCAGCTTGTTTTCTACCGCTTCTTTTGTCGTCCTCTCGAACTTGTAAATCCCCCTTAATTTAAGGAGTGTGAGCGTACCGATCGCCAAGAAGATAAAAGAAAAAATAAACTTCATGTACCAAAAAAAAACTATGGCGAAGTTGTTAAACACAACGCACCAATTTTCTAACGCGCTTAGAGCTCCTGCGAATCCGTCTTTTGGCTTATCTTGACGAAACATCTCTTCAAGTAATTCGAAACTCCTATATTTAAAGGAGTCTAAAAAAATCAATTAAAAAAAAGCGATTAAATTGTAAATACAATAAATTACAGAATTAGATGTTAAAATTTAAATTAAATTCTTCATTTTAAATAAATAGGAAGTTCTTCTTGATTAAATGAAAGAAATCTAATTACTAAATCACTAGAATGTACCCTATCAATTTAAAAATTTTTTTTCTCGTAGGAAATTAAAATGAACAAAAAAAAGAAATTAATCTTGAAAAAAATTAAAAAGTTTTCTGGAGAAATCCATGAATTTATACGTAGTAGCGAGTATATATGGTTAGTTAAAAGAATTATTAAATTTTTAGAGCACGAATTGCCACAAACTAAAAAATATGAAGAGTATATAAATGATTTAAATAATATTAAGGAAGAAGAAAGTAGATATAAGGATCTTCATATTATTTCCCCGTTTAAATCCAATGTTTTATCCCTTAAAGGTCTTCTTAAAGATTTAATAGTAGCTGTTAAACTTGACTCTTTTGAATCCTTTTTTATTGATCTCCATCCTGAAGTCAAAGAAGTATCTTTGAAATTGTTTAAAGATGGTCATTATTCAGAAGCAATTTTTGAAGCTGTAAAATCGTTAAATAACTTTGTTAAAAAAAAAGCTAATATAACAGACGCAGATCTGAGTAACGCAATGGCTAAGGCTTTCAATGAAAGAAATCCAATAATTAAATTAAATAATTTATTTACTCAATCAGATATGGATGAACAAGAAGGGTTTAGATTCTTGTTTCAGGGTGCAATGAAAGGAATTAGAAATCCAAGAGGACACGAAACTCATAAATTAAAAGATAAAAATGAAGCGTTAGAATACTTGGCTTTCATTAGTTTATTGTTTAGAAAAGCGGAAAACGGTACTTTATAAAAGGAGTCTAAAAAAAATTATTCGTCTAAATTTTTGATGTACGCCTTTAGTTCTTCAAAATCTCGCCTTTTTTCCTCTTGTTTTGCCGAACAAGCCTCGCAATACTCGGATTCGGGAGTAATTTCTTCTCCGCAAAACTTACAAAACGATTTCGTCTCGATTGTTTCGGTAACCTTCTCTTCCGCCTCGATTGTTTCGGTAACCTTCTCTTCCGCCTCGATTGTTTCGGTAACCTTCTCTTCCGCCTCGATTGTTTCGGTAACCTTCTCTTCCGCCTCGTCTAATTTGCTCTCTAACATTTCCAATTTGCGTTCCAAAACCTTTTGGTTGTTTCTCGCGATCTCTTCGTCCGTAAGCCAACTTCTCTCAACGTAGCTCGATTGCAAAACGAACGGCTTTTCTATCGAATTTACTCTAACTATGCATTGACCTCGCTGTAACATGGAGAGGTATTCTTTTTGATTTTCTCTTAGGTTCAATAACTCCTGCATTAAATCCTTCTGCATGTGGTTTTGAAACGACACGAACACGCCGCAATTTGCCAATATTTCTTTGCTTATTTTAGGGCGCGTAGCTACGGTAATCAAGCATTCTCCCGTACCCCGCAACAACAACGTGATGTCTTCGATGTAAGAGGTTAACTTCGTTCTTTGGCTCAACTCTTCGGGGGCAAAATATTGCGCGTCTTCAATTATCGTGATGTGCCGTATGCCTTTGTAATCTTTGCTCCCCGCAGCAATATTTCTATCCCACAAGTATTTTAAGATCATGTTCAAAAAAAACAGCGCGTCTTCTTTCTCTCCCCCTAACCGAATTATCGAACTTAAGTCCAAAATCACATTGTAATCGAACAATTCCTTTACATCGAATCCCGCTTTTTTCACGAAAATATCTTTCAATGTTCCTAACGAATATCTCCGTATCCTGTTTTGTATCGCCACGACGCTCTGCTCAACGAACTTTATCTGCCTGTTCTCCGTTAAGTATTGCGAGCTTAACACTTTGAAGGACTCCCAATTGCGATATTCCGGTTTAGGACAAATTTTGTTCAAAATGTCCACGAACACGCGCTCCATCTGGGGCGAGTACTCTACCCCTTCAAGCAAGCCCCCGCTCTCGAATATCTCGTACACGCGCTCCGCGTGGATTTCGGGATCTCCCCCTTCTGGATCGAATATGTTAATTGAAAAATTCTCTCCCGCTTTTATAATAAGCATGTCTTTTATCTTTTCTTGCAAAAAATGGTATTCTCCCTTAAATTCGGCGAGTAAAAAGGGAATGTCGTAGTTTTTCGTAAAGTTTAACAAAAAGTATTGAAGTAAGGTACTCTTCCCGCTTCCCGTCGTGCCCGTTACAAACATGTGCCCCTCTAAATCGCCCATAGAAAGATAGAAATCGTATTTTTTCTTATTTTTGTGCAGTATTTTTCCTAGTTTTATCTCCCCTTTTCTGCTTTTGGAACGAGAAGGATAATTCAACCTTATTAAGTACTTGCTTTCGATCGTGAGCGAATTTAGGAAAATACAAATGGAAAAAATAAAAGCAATTTGAGAAATGTTAATGAGAATTAAATCAACGTAATTTGAAGGCTCTTTGATAAAATTGTTAAAATTTAAACAAAAAAGAACAAAACATGCAATAGTTAAGCACACTATAACGTATTTGCCTGCATTATATTTTTTTACTTCCGCGATTACGTCTTTCTGACGCTGGCGTGATTGCAAATAATTGAATAGGATGGAAAGAACAAAATTGACCAACGTAAAAATGAAATAAATTTCTATCAAAATCATCGTACTTTTAATTTTACACCAAGAGTTTTAAACTACTCAATTTTATACATTTATTTTTGAACTTTTAAACGAATCTAACGCAATTATCTCCCTTTTCTTAATATATTCAATAAATTTTTTATTGATCCCTTTAAATTTGTGTTTAATATTTAATCTTGAGGCGTTCGCCATTTCGTGCAATTCTCTCAGTTTCTTATCTTCCCATATCGCTCCTTTAGACAACCAAATCGCGTAAAAGAACTTTTACGAATTATTTCGGATTCAGGGTCATATGCTCTCGATATCTTAGAAGATATTCGATTTAGAAGCATGCTTCCAATCATTTGGGCAAGAAAGAACATTAAAAATCAACCCGTTAAGGAATTAAAAAAAGGATATTATTTTAATACCGATTTTATACCTGAAGATTGGTCTGAAGAGTATTTTTTATTCATTTATAGCTTCCGTCCAATGATCGAGCAAGGGAATTCCTATAACCACACTTATTATAATGCCGCTCGGATGAACACACGTGGTCTTGAAGCTGCCATTAAACATTGTGCATCTGTCTATATTTTAGAACTCTTAAAAGCATTAACTGCGTATATGTTTGGCCGCCCTGACTTGATCATGAAACCTACCGCTTTTCAAACTTCTAAATATTTAAATTATCAATTGGTACTGCCTCACCTTGCTGAAGAATCTGGTTTTGAAATCTTTAAGCACATAGGGCTATAAAAGCGACAAAATTTAATTCCGTATAGAAAATATATAAAACGATTAAATAATTAAAGAAAATTAAAAATGAGTAAAATCAAGAAAAATTAAAATTTACTCAATTATTGCTCCCAATTTTTATTATTTAGTATAATAAATAAGTTAATTAAAATCATTATGAATCGATATATTTAATAGATAAGAGTTTTAATTTATTATATTAAAATTATAAGTATAAAAGGGAATTAAAAATTACTCTTATAAGCATAGTCGGGAAACCTAGCAGCGGTAAATCCACATTCCTAAACGCAGCATGCTTGACAAACGCGAAAGTTAGCGAATTACCATTTACAACTATTAACGCAAACAAAGGAGTGGCATATGTGAAAGAGAATTGTGTCTGTAGAGAATTAAACGTTAAAGATAATCCCAAAAATTCAACATGCGTTGACGGTTATCGTTTTATCCCTATTAACTTACTTGATGTTGCAGGTTTAGTTCCAGACGCATATAAAGGGAAAGGGCTGGGGAATAAATTCTTAAATGATTTAAGTAGAGCCGATGTGTTGCTACATATTGTTGATATGACAGGAACCCTTGATAAGTCAGGTAATAGAGTGTCCATAGGTGAAAACGATCCGTATGAAGATATACTATTTTTGGAAAATGAGGTAAATTTATGGGTTAAAGGAATTCTTGAAAGAGATGATTGGCAAAAATTTACGAAGGGCGTTGCTAGTGAAAAAAAAAAAATTACTGAAGGATTACATAGAAGAGTTTCTGGACTAAAAATTAAAAAACGACACATCATCCTTGCTTTAAAACATTCGAACTTAGAAAATATAAATCCCTCACAATGGACAGAAGATGAAATTTTGAACTTTTCCGAGATTCTAAGAGAGATTTCTAAACCAATTTTAATTATTGCTAATAAAATTGATAAAGAAATAAGTCTAAAAAATTTAAACGAGTTAAAAAAAAGATATAAAGGAGTAATTGTATCTTGTAGCGCATTAGCAGAATATTATTTAAGAAAATATCACGAAGATAAAATTATAAATTATATTCCAGGATCTAACGAATTCAAGATTATTAATTCACAAAAATTGAATTCAAAAGAGTTAGAAATGTTGGAGAAGATAAAAACAAATATATTAGAAGCATTTAACGGAACTGGAGTTCAGCAAGTCCTAAATTACGCAACATTTAAGATATCAAATCTAATTTGTGTCTACCCTGTCTCTGATGTTACGAATTATTTAGATAAGAGTAATAATATTCTACCAGATGTATATCTTGTTAAAAAGGGTACCTTATTGAAAGATTTCGTCAGAAAAAAAATTCATAGCGATTTGGCTAAGCATTTCATTTTTGGTGTTGATGCACGGACTAAAAAAAGATTAGGAGAAAATTACGAACTAAAACACAATGATATAATAAAAATTGTATCAGCAAAATAAAATTAAATCAAATAATTACTCTTGTTTTGATGATAACAAGATATAGACCAATATTATTATTAACAAAATAATTCCTAATAAAATCAAAAAGAAATTGTAAACTTCAACAGGTTCAAATTCCCAATCTATTTCAGGTTCTTCTTGAAATAGAAAAAGAACAACAAATATAATTTTAAAAAAAATATTCATAATAATTTTAAATTAAAGAGTAATTAAAAAAATTTCACATTTATGAGGATTTGTTAAATTTAACTTTAGTTATGAGAGTTTCAAAAAATTTAATTAAAAAGAAAGAATTACGGAGTACGCATTGCAAGAGTGATAAAAAATTTGAGATATATTAAATAAAATGGACCTGACGGGAATTGAACCCGTGACCTCTTGAGTGCAAGTCTCGCATCAAGCAAATTGCTTGTTACGTGTCAAGCGATTTTGAATCAGTACTTAGCAATTTGAGTCGTGATCTTCCACTGATCTACAGGCCCAAGTTGTTAATTTATGATAGTTATTTATAAAAAAGGTTTATTATTAAAAATTTTTGCTATTCTAAATACACTCCTTATATTCAAGTCATTTCTTGAATAGTCTTAAATTATTATCAACTAGTCTATTGTAAATAAACCCCTCTTCAAAAAATTTATTTTTTTTAAATAAAATATCCTATAAATTTAATGACAATCTCATGATCTACATTAGCGAGTATAAAAAAAGTAGGAAAAAGTTTAATAAGAAAAACCCTAATAATTTGTCCCTTTAGATATTGTTTAATAATATAGGAGGTGATCCAGCCGCAGGTTCCCCTACGGCTACCTTGTTACGACTTCTCCCTCCTCGCATACTAGAAACTCGATTTGACCAACTTGACCAGACCTCATTTTTAGTACACTCGGATGGAGCGACGGGCGGTGTGTGCAAGGAGCAGAGACGTATTCACCGTGCGATGATGACACACGATTATTAGGGATTCCACGTTCATGTCAGCGGGTTACAGCCAATAATCCCAACTGTGATATGATTTCGGGATTGGTTTCTCCTTTCGGAGTTACAGCCCATTGTTCATACCATTGCAGCCCGCGTGTAGCCCAGGGGTTTCGGGGCATACTGACCTGCCTTTGCCCGCTCCTTCCTCCGTCTTATCGACGGCGGTCC
>JAUWBH010000222.1 GCA_030605085.1 Promethearchaeota archaeon
AAAAAATTACGCTTCACAACTTTTAGATAACTCCCTTCACCATTCTGCCATGAAAAATTTAAAGAAATTTGAGAAAAGAGGACGACCTGATATAACTCACATTTGCCTTCTCAACGCGTTAGGCTCTCCTCTGAATAAAAATGGAAATCTGAAACTATACATTCACACGGTCAATAAAAAAATTTATGAATTTAACAACAAAATTAGAATTGCTAGGAATTTTAACAGGTTTAAAGGATTGATGACAAAATTATTGTTGGATGGGCAAATTATCGGATTAATATCCCCAGTTCACGATAATTTAAATGACCTTATTGAATCATTTGAAAGTCCGAATATAATATTATTTTCGAGTAAGGGGAAGTTAATTAAAAACTATGACGATTTATTTACTCAGAATTTATCTAAAAATTATATTGCTATGGTTGGAGGATTTCAAAAAAGCGATTTTTCAAGAGAAATCTATGCGCTATCGGATAATGTCATCTCTATATCTGAATATCCTTTAGACGCGTGGGTTGCGGTGAATAGAATTATCACTTACTACGAAATAAATCAAAATATTATATAAAAAAATAAAACAGCAAAGTTAAATGAAATGATGAATTAAAATATTCATAATTAGCGATCGTAGTATAGGCGTAGAATCGTGGCCTTCCAAGCCATGGACCCGGGATCGTTTTCCATATCGGAGAAAGACGGGAATTCAATTCCCGGCGGTCGCATTTTTAATTTGATTCATTTAATAAGATTTGAAATCTTTGAACTTTGAAATTCTTTATAAATACTATATAAAGTTTTTGTAAAACATAAGTTTAAATTATCAAATTTGTATGATTTTTTTGACATAAAAATAGTCCTAACAAATATTTTTATCCATCAACCTATAATTTCAACCCTTTTTTTATTAAAAGGGTTGTTTTTTTTCTTTCAAAGGCTCTTGTTTTTTCACATTCTCTCGTTTTACAATTCTGTAAATGTCTAATCTTTTTTTCTAATATAAAATATTGGTTTAATTGGATAAAAAAAGAATTTAATTATTCTAGATAAAATTATATTCGATATCAGATGGTTAAATATACAAAACGAGAATTTAAAAGCGCATTAAACAAATTAAAATATCCAGATAGTTGGTTTTGGAATAGATACACTATTAATCCTTATTCTGGGTGTTCACATGCCTGCATTTATTGCGATGCAAGAAGTAAGAGATATTATTTAGATCAAGATTTTGAAAATGAAGTAATTATAAAAGTCAGTATTGAAAAAAAGTTAGACCAGCGACTCAAAAGAGCTCGAACATTATTGCCTGATGTAATTGGCCCAGGTGGAGTGTGTGATGCCTATCAACCTATTGAGGAGGAGGCTGAAATTACTAAAAAAATATTAGAAATTATTCTTAAACATAAATATCCGGTAAATATCGCAACTAAGAGTAAGTTAATCACAAGAGATATTGATCTCTTGAAAAAAATTGCTGAGGATACTTGGTGTGCTATAGGATTTTCTATAACTACAACTGACGAAGATTTAGCGAATTTTTTAGAGCCACATTCCTCTCCACCTTACGATCGTTTCGAAGCATTAAAAGCAGTTAAGAAAAAAGCGCCTGCTATTCAAGTTGGAACAAATTTTATGCCAATTATACCTTTTTTGGAAGATAACGACGAAAACATGGAAGAAGTTATTAGAAGATCAAAAGAAGCTGGAGCCGATTTCGTTTTATTTTCGCCAGGTTTAACCATGCGAGATTTACAACAAGAATTTTTTATTAAGAAATTAAAAAATAGTAAATATAACCACATTGTTAAACCTCTTTTGGATTTATACAAGGGAGAAATCTATCCACCAACAGAATATACAAGGAAAGTATATCCAAAATTGTTAAGTTTTTGTGAGAAATACGATTTACTCGTTCGAATAAAAAGGTGGATTCCGTCTGATTATCGCAAATGGAATTATAAAATCTCAGAGCTCTTATTGAATAAAGAATATATGGATACATTAAAGACTGGTAAATCAAATAAAACAATGAAATGGGCAGGATTAAATCTGAATAACCTTGATAAGTCAATTATCGATGTGTATAGAAAAGGAGAATTGTCTAAGTTAAGAAATTTTACTAAGAAAATTGTTGAATTTGTTACACCTTATTTAGAAAAAAGTAAGCAAATTAAACAAACTGCAGGATTAGATAGATTTTTATGATAGATCTTGAAAAAGTTGTTAATGAAATAAAAACCCATTTGAAAAAGAACGCCCCTGCTTTAACTAAAGATCAAAAATCTCGAATGTATAAGATATTAAACCCAGATAATCCTAATTTCATAGGTTATGGAAATAAACATTCTAATATAGAAAAGATGGTAAGAGAAATTCATAATAATTATCAGTTATCCTACCAAGACAGCTCCGAAATCTTTAAATATTTAATAAAATCAAATGTACACGATGAAAAGATCGCAGGGCTTTTTTTATTAAATCGATCTAAAAAAGAGTTTAATAAAGACACCGTAAAAATGATTTATGATATAATTCCTAAAAATTTCGATACTTGGGCTATAACTGATACAACCATGATAAGAATAATTGGTTATGGTCCCGATAAAGTGAAATATCTTAAATACGCAGAAGAAAAGGGACTAGGTATAGCTGATTTAGATAAAATCGAAATCATAGGAAATCAAATAAAGGATGTATATCGTAAATTCTAATTTTTAATAGTTCTTATTCAAATGTTTGAAAAAATACTATTTACGAAAAATGTCGTTAGCTATAATTTCAGCAGATTGAAATATATTTAAATCTCCATCCCAATTTAATAGGATATTGCGATACAATGTCTCAAACTTTTCAACAAAATTTTTTAAAACGACCTTAGTAAAGTTTAAATCTTCCGTAGTATACAATACGCCCCATATCAATTTACCAGCCCAAATAACTACGGTTTGACCTTTCTTTTTTAATACTGAAATTCCTCCTTTTCCCTTCGATCCTGTTAGTTCTTCAAGCAAAACATTTACGCTAGTAATCGCCGCAGAAATCAAATGCTCGTCCATTGTTTCGTATTTTTCGATAAAGGCTTTGTGAAATAGACATAATCCCCCCTTATTTATAACGAAAACAACCTCAATTTTATCTTGCCAGTCAAACTCTGAAAATGGAGGAAGCGTTATAAAAAACAATGAAAGAAGCACCAATCCTATTAGCTGAAAGATTGCTCCAACTAATCGAAATTCAAGCCCTAATAATTCAAGCATGATATCTGTTGTAAAAAAAAACCCGATTATTAGTAATCCAATTCCTGATAAATACTTTAAAATTCCTATTAAAAGCTTTTCCCTATTTTGTACCTTTTTTACGAAATCTATTAAATATATTACTAAAAAAAATAAGAACAATGGCCAAAAAATGTATGTTATGGTCTGGGTAGCCCTCATGTTGACAAAAAATACTATTACGAAACCAATAGAGCAGATGAGAAATAAAATAGTAAATAAATATCTCTTAAATAAGAACGCTCTATATCGCTCTACGCAAAGTAAGAAAAAAAACGCTCCAATCATTATCGTAAAATAGCCAAAATTCAAAAATAGATATCTTTCTGTATCGTTTGTTGCGTAATAATCTCCAATGATATAAAAAAACAACATTAAAGAAAATCCTAAAAATATTGAGAAATATCCAAGTTCCTGTAAGTTTCTCAATTCTTTTTCCTCTTTTCTATACCGGATTAAAAAGATAATACTAATTTCTATACATATAATTATTGAAATCCATTCCATTATAAGTAATGGAATCCTTAAATTCCCCGTTATCGGAAATTCGACAAATAGCATTATTTGTTATAGCTCCCTAATATAATTTTATCCCATCATGTCGTTAATGATAATATTAAAACTTCCAAATAATTGTTCTGGTTCTTCAAATTTATCTAATTCTTTTAATAAGTCCTGATAAAACGACTCAAACTGTACCTTAATCGAATTCAAGAAGTAACGATTACTACTTAAATCTTGTTTTACAACTAAAGCGTAAGTTAAATCAGGATTTAATTTAGATCCATACTCCAAGAAAATAAATGAATCGCCTTGTTTGATTTTATTAATTTTTTCATTATAGGTGCGTGTTATAGTTGAAAGAACAATGTCAATACCTATGATTCCTCCTGAAAATAAAGTCTTAAAATCTTCTTGATCGCTGCTTTTTTGTTCTATAATATTAAAAAAATCGAGACTATATAAACAAGATTTATTTTTTTGATTAATTATAAATAATCTCAAAAGATTTTCTTTCCATTTTATTTCATAGAATTCTGGAATACCATAAACTCCCGAAACCGTAATGATGATTCCAGTTATTAATATTGTAATCATAATAAAAAATAAAATGCCAGAAAAATTTAATTGAGTAAACATAATTATAATTTCTGCGATAAAAAGCAACGATACATAACAAAGGAATAATCCTATAAAAAGTTGAATTAATCTTTTGCGTATTTCACCTCCAGTCGTGCTGATTAATCGTATTTGAAAAAAGACAAAGAAGCCAAAATTTAATAACATAAAAGTTATACTAAAAACTAAAAAAAACAAATTAGTAGAAGCAATAAAAATCGTTAATATGATTGGAATTAAGTTGATTATCATCAACACTTTAACAATCTTCAAATTGATTATTTTTGAAAACTCACGTATGTTTATGAAATATAGAAATGCTATCAACGAAAAAAATATTAGTATGAAGCCAAATTTGTAGTACAATTCATTTATAGTTGTTTCTGAAACAAATAAATTACTCACCAATAAAATGAAAACACCCACAATTGCTAATAGATAATACGCCCCATAAGATAACAAAATTTTATTTAAAGGAAGTTTATCATCTTTTATTTTAAAATACCTGTAAAAAAAGTATACCGCTAATTCAATGCCTAAAATTGTTGCGGTTAAATACTGCAGAAATTGAGCCTCTTGAATAGCGTTCGTTTGAAGTAACATTAAATATACCTAAATCTCGTAATTACTAAAAAGTCAATTATCAATACTGTTAAATGAATTTAAAAATTAATAGGTTTCCCTTTAAAAATATAAAGTGAAGAAAATTTTATATGATATCCTAAACTTTCTAACTTACTTAATACGAAAATTATTGTCTTGCTTTTTGAATTTTAAAGCAAAAAAATAGTTGCCAAGGTGGCGTAGCCCGGAATGCGTCGGAACCTTCCACTATTGGGTAGGAACGCACCAGTAAAGGTGTCTCGTCGACTACATTGGTGAAACTGAAGATCTGGGTATCAGGGTTGTCTCGCTATTTCAGCGGGACACTGAAAGTTCAAATCCCCTTCTTGGCACTATTTGCTTCCTTTTATAATATGTTTATATCACTTATAGAGCTCAAAATGATTGTCTTAAATCGTCTATTTTTTTTAGAATAACCTTTTAGAAGAACCTTTGAATAAAAAGCCCTTTTCGAGTTTATTGGAATGTCCCACCCCTGGCATATTAAAATTTTAATTTATTAATTAATTTTCTAGCTTGTTCATTATATCTCATTTTTATTTCTTTTGAAAGATTCTTATAATTTTTTTTTTTCGGGAACTTCGAAAGAAGTTTTACCTAATTTAATAAAGTTAAAAATGTCAAACGAGTCTATTCCGATTAGGGTCTCTTAATTCGGGAATTTTATTTAATAAATCCATGACATATTTAAAATCCCTATGTTTTGAATAAACATACCGATACGATTCAGCAATTAGTTTTAAAGTTATTAGGGTATGTTATCTGATTTATCATATAATTTTATTACATTGGAATTAATATCATTCTTAGTGGGAAAAAGTTTACATATTAACTTTTATTCCTTTTACACTTAACTTTTGTATAATCTTCTCAGCATTTGAATTTAGGAGATTATTTTGGACATTTAGAAATTTCAGGTTTGGGAGCTTCAGTAAGAATTTTGGGATGGTTGTAAGTTTATTGCCTTTTAAATTCAAGATTATGAGTGACTTCAGGTTTTGAAAAGATGCTGGAAGGGATATTAATTTATTATCGATTAAACTTATAATACGAAGGGATTCAAGATTCCCTATGGATCCCGGAAGTTCTATTAATCCATTATAATCTAAATTTAACTCCAAAAGTGATTTCAGCTTTCCAAGGGATTCTGGTAAGTAAGTAATATTATAATTTTCATTCAAATTCAATTCTACAAGTAATTCTAGATTTCCGATAGATTCCGGTAAGGAACTAATTTGATTATACGATAAATCTAACTTCATTAACAATTCAAGATTACAGAACGATTCTGGGAGGATTTCCAATTCATTTCGTGAAAGATCAAGTTTAAGAAGAGAATTAAGATTACCAAAAGATTCTGGAATGGTTGTTAATTGATTCCGGTGTAAGTCTAGTTCTTGAAGAGATTTAAGATTTCCGATGGATTTAGGGAGAGACACTAGGTTATTCTCATAAATAAACAGTTTTTCAAGTGATTCTAACTGCCCTAAAGATTCTGGGAGTGATTCTAACTGATTACTATAAAACCATAGGGTGAGAAGTGATTTAAGATTACCAATAGAAGCTGGAAGTACTTTAAGTTGATTTTCGGGTATTCCTAATTCTCGAATTGATTCAAGGTTGCCAAAAATATCAGGCAGAATGGTTAATTGATTGTTCTTAAATGACACTCTTCTAAGTGCTTTTAGATTTCCTATTGAGTTAGGAATAGTTGTTAATTTATCATACCTCACAAAAAGATCTTTAAGTGAAGTTAGATTTCCAATATCGTCTGGAAGTCTCATTAAGTCACAATTAGTTAAACCTAGCGTTAAAACTTCTTCGTTCTCAACTTTTACACCATAATCGCTCCAACCAATCTCATCTTCTTTAGGAAGTTCCTTGATTAATAATTTTTGTAATTCTTCTAATACCTTAAATTGTTCTGGTTTTACCCTAAATTTTTCTCTTAACCTTTGTCTTCTCTGAGAATCGATTTTAACCCTTTCTTCGATTTGTCCTTCTAC
>JAUWBH010000158.1 GCA_030605085.1 Promethearchaeota archaeon
TTAGGAATAATATATTCTCCAGTTTTATCATTTTTATATGAAAATGTTCTTGGTGTAATATTTTCAGGAACTTCTCGTTTTATAACTCTTTTTAAAATATCTTCTTTTGGCGGGATATTAACTACTTCGTGCAAGTGCCCTAAATAAGCATCTGACAAAATAAATACAGGACAGCGGTATGTTTCAGCATAATTAAAGGCGGTAATGGTTAAATCGAAAAGTTCTTGACAGTTCATTGGTGCTATTGCTATAACTTCAAATTCACCATTTCCAGAGAAACGTACTAATCCTAAATCATTATGATGAGGTGAAGTGACTTCACCAGTTCCAGGACCACATCGTTGGACGTCGCAAAAAACAAAGGGAATTTCCAGATTTGCTGCCATTGAAATTGTTTCTACCATTAATGAAAGCCCTGGTCCGGAAGTAGCCGTCATCGCTTTTGCTCCTACCAATGAGGCACCCATAACAGAATTAATTGAAGCTAATTCATCTTCCATTTGCATGCAAACTCCACCAATTTCAGGAAGTCTTTTTGCAAGATGTTCAATAACTTCGGTACTTGGGGTAATTGGATAACCTCCGAAGAACTTCAATCCGGCAGAAATTGCACCTTCTGCCATCGCTTCGTTTCCCATCATTAAGTGCTTACCTGGTGGTAAGAATCTTTTTCCATTTTTATTACTCATATTTTTCACCTCGTTAAGTCTTAGCTTTCTCAGCTGAATTTTGTCCTTCTTCTAAAACATATATGCACCAATCAGGGCAACATAATTCACATCTCCGGCACTCAGTACAATACTTATCCTTTCCTTCCTTAACTCTTGGTATATAAGCCACTCTCATGTTTAATTCGTCGCCTATTTCGAGAATTCCAGTTGGGCATACATTTACGCAAATTTCACATCCACCGCATCGACTTTTGTTTAAAAATAGCGAAAAATTCTTTTCTTTGTTTTCTATTAATTTTGGCATGAGATCTATTAATTTTGAAATTTATATAATTCATATTTACTAATTGATTATTAGTAAAAATCAATTAATTAAAATTAATGTTTTACGTATTATAAATTTCGATTTAATATAAATTAAGAATTTCCATTAAAAATATAATTGAGGAATCAAAAACAAAAAGCTCATTAAATCTAACTGGTTAATCTAAATTCGTAGCAATCAATCCTTTAAAATGAGAATCAAATGTCGCTAAAAATGTACAGTTTAATCGTTCGCAATGAACTAATATGCAACAATCTGTGAAAGAAAGGCGTTTTTCAATGTATTTTTGAAAAAATTCCCAGGATTTGTTAAAATCTTCATTTGTTAATCCTATTAACTTGATCCTTATACTATTTAATAAATATTCTCCTAAATTCTTAGCAAAATCAGCTCTTTTAATTCTTATTAACGCCAGAGTCACAAGTTCATTAAAGACGAATGTTGATGTGTAAATTTTTCCAAATTCGTTTTTTAAAAATCGTTTCATCCAAGTTTGAGCTGTCGTGAAATTTTTATCGTCTTTATTTTTTAATGCTAAAATAAATCCCGTATCAAGAAATACACCCATCTCATTCCACTCCATTTTTTTCATATAAAAATTCATCTACTCTTTCAGACAAGTCCGAAATTCCTAAACTGAAAGTATCTTCCAATCCTTTCCATGCTGGATCGTTCTCTAAAGAAACATTCTCATTTAAATCTTTAAAACCCTCTAATATTAATGCGTTTTCAATTAGTTTTCCAATTAATTCTTTCTTGCTAATTTTTTGCCCTTTTAACGTCAAGTGAGCTATTAATTCATCTAACAATTTAAGATGTTCTTTATCAATTCGAATCGTACTCATTTTTATCACCTTCCATGAAAAAATAAATTTGTATAAATGTATACATATATAAATGTATACTACTCTAAATATAAAAAGATTTTGACTATTATTATAGTATTAGAGTATGAAGAGGATTACGCTGCAGAGGGTACCACGCTTGAAAAGTTGGGGATTTCAGGCAAGGCACCTGATGAGATTATTTCTTTGGGTACTTAGTAAAATTTTCAAAAATGTTATTGTTGTTTTTGAAAAAAGATAATAAGAATTATTATTTCAACTGTTCGTTGAAATTCTATAAAAACTTATAATTTCTTATAAAATTCAAAAATTTTTGTATTCCTCTATTATTTTTTCAGCAACTTCATCGGTACTACCGTACTTACCCTCTTTTCTATAGCTTGATGGTACGGCGTCTGCAGGTAGTGTTTCCCAATTCTTTTCTACATCAAGCCCCCCTGCTAGTGTATTTTCTAAAGCTTTCATTAATTTTTTCGATTCAGTTTCAAAACCTAAATAATCAAGCATCAATGTAGCAGAAACTATAGTCGCTGCAGGATTTGCGATTTTCTTACCTGCAATGTCGGGAGCAGAACCGTGAGTTGGTTCAAAATATGGGATTCTCGGGCCATAAACACCCGAGCCCGCTACTCCAAGACCACCCACAATTTGAGCGGCTTCATCACTTAATATATCCCCCATCATATTGGGGATGACAATAGTATCATGATAATCAGGAAATCTTATTAGTCGTGCCGCAAAATCATCAACAATATAAGTTTCCACTGTTATTTCAGGGAATTCATTTTTAGCTACTTTGCTGATTCTTTTAATGAACATGCCATCTTGTTTTATAAAAATATTTGGCTTACATACAATTTCAAGTAAACCCTTTCCAATTCCCTCATTCTTACGTTTCATATACATTTCACATGCAGCACGGCCAACCCTATCTGTCGCATGAGGGGATACTACCCTCAGACCATATATTGCTTTATCAGTCCATCTCTCTATATCAGACTTATAGATAAGGCCCTTTTTAATCAACTTTGTTATTTTTCCTTCCTTTCCCACCGCTGCATATGCTCCCTGTGTACATTCTCTTATAAAGGTATAATCTACATTTTCAACTAATTCTGGTTTGAGATTTGTGTCCATTCCTTTAAAATATTTAATAGGCCTGATATTCGCATAATTTCCGAGACCCCAACGTAAATATGCTATTACTTGAACAGCAGTTTCGTGGGTTGCTCCAAATAAAACAGCGTCACTATTATCTACAGCTTCTCTTGACTCAGGGGGAAAGGCGTTTCCATGTGTCTTCATGGCACTTTCACCACAAGGCATGCTTTTTATTTCTAATCCATTAATTTTCATTCCTTCTAAAACAAAAACAGTTGCATTAACTACTGTTGGACCTATTCCGTCACCACCTAGAGCTGTGACAATTTTTTTCGGTTTATCTATATTAGGAATCTTTAGCACGCTTTTATATTCTTCTGTCATTTTGGTCACTTAACAATTTAATTAAAACATATAGATGTTTAATAACTTGTTTTCTTTAGAATTTATAAAAGTTATAGCGTTTTATCTTCAATATTAGTTTTTTAATATTAAAGTTTATTTTTCTCTAATTTGAAATTGATCATATTTATAAAAATTAGTAAGATTTTTTTATATGTTTTTTGAATATTTTTAATCTCAAATTAAATAATAATCAATTTTATAGAAGCAATCTACAAAATATTGGACCTGTGAGTTACTCGATACCGCAAGAGTTACTCTCAAATCTTAACCCGAAGGGCGCAATCCGTTCCTTTGCAAAATGTCATTCGTTGAAATCGAGGTCAGTTTATATAACGGAGATAAATGATCAAGTAAAAAGTCTATTTAATTTTCTCTCAAGATGTAATTTTTTATCTGTAAAGTTTCCAAGCTTAACGGTGTCCCCAAACTAGGGCCGTACCAAGTGAATCAATTTCTCCTGTTGTTAATATTAATCCTGAGTCAGCCTTATTAATGTATGATAATACATTTTCTAGATTATCTGCTGCGTTATGGACTTCTAATACCAATTGGTGAATCAAAGTCCAGTGTTCTGGATCTATGCCCATTAGAACTGGAAGTTCATCTCCTTCCACATCAATTTTAAGGAGATCTATGGGTGGCTCTCCTAGATCTTTTAGTACTTCCGAAAGGCGACGTAGCTTGATTTTAATTTTCTCAAAATAGAAAAATTTTTCTACCATTTCCGATGGGTAATTCTGTTCAACAAATTTACGTACGAGGGCTTTTGTTTCTGGATGACGGGTAGAATTTCCGGTCAAGTTGGGGAAAAAATTGATTTCTGACTCTTCCTCAGTTCCATCTCCCAATCCGAATTCATATAAATTAACTCCCTTCAGTTGGAATAGGTCTATATTCGCCCGGAATACTTCACAAGAAGCAGGGATAGGCTCAAAGGCATGAATAGTTAAATTAGTGAATCTTATTGCCAAAGCTACTGAAAAAAGACCCATATTTCCACCAACATCAAAAATAGTGTTTCCAGGAGAAACATTAACTCCCTGTTGTAAATAACACATTTCCTGGATTAATTCACGGTAGATCAACGCCGCTTCCTCAACTTCTGTATGTGCATAGAAACGGAATCCATCTGGAAATGACATTATTCTAAAAGGTTTATCTGGAATGTCGATTACTTCTGGCAATATGGCAGGAATTACATCATCTTTTTCTGACATAATAATTATCCTTTTCTGATTTTTATACATAATTTTGTCTATTTAAATATAAACTATTTTAATGGATATATAAGTCTTTTGGTTACCTCTTTAGTTTTCAAGATGTATCCACTTCACGGTAAATATTTGGCAGAAATTAAAGCAAGGATGTATCAAATGCACGAAGAAAAGCGTGAGAAATTTAAAGCTTTAAAATTGGCAAGGTAGATTATAGAAATTATTGTTCACACTCTTTATCAACAATTTCAACAAATTTAAGTGCTATTCCAATCGAGTTTTTTAACATTATTTTGGAGATATTTTGCCATGTATCATGTACGGAGTGCCAATGTGGAGGTTTATTTATTTTTTCATCCCCTGATTCTGATTCTTGAACGCCTACCATAAAAGACGCTTTATAGCCACCTTTAATATACATACAAGCATCAGAAGATCCTAACGGAATCTTTTTTTTTCCATAAGGTACTGCATCTGGATTTTCTTTTCTATAAAGTTCCGCAGCTTTTTCCATACGCGTTATTACCTCAGGGCTATATGTCGTCCTATGCATAAAATCCTTTTCGATAAAATATAATTTATTTCCTGCCCCTGCGTCATCAATTATAAAAGAATAACAATTTTCTAACAAGTCTCCATGATTTTCAACAAAGTATTTTGCTCCTCTATCTCCTATTTCTTCGGATCCCATAGAAGCGATTATTATTTCAACATTTTTAGGTCGATATTTACTTAGGTGTTTGCTTATGACAGCTGTAACGGCTACACCAGATAAATTATCAGCAGCTCCTGGTACAACCGTATTACCCGTAAAACCTCGGAGAAGGTATAAAAAACAAGGATACAGAATTAACCATGGTATAAAATAGAAAAAATCAATAATCGTCCATTGAATTATTCCGAATCTATATAACTCAGTTATTGCATTGCCCATAAATAATTGCACAATGAATTTTACTATTGAAAAAGCTAATGTGTAGAATAAATACATAAATCCTAAGATAAATATCTTTATTGGTGGTTTTCCTTCGCGTTCAGCGATTCTCATCTGTTTTGCAGAATCCATATGACCTTCAAATAATATCCGATATTTAACTTCTCCAGTGGGTTTTATAATTCCATAAACATTGCTCGAAATTCCCTTTTTAAAAAGAAATTTTATCCATCGCTTCATGAACATTAATTCAGAGAATAGTACAAATAATCCTAGAGAAATAAAAATAGCAGATAAAATTGGAAACGGAAAAATAAGAGGTATAAAAACGAATGCAATACCCGCAAAAAAACCAGTTACCTTAAATATTCCTTGAGGATACAAATTGGGATTAGTTTGAAATTCTTCTAAATATATTTCGTCGCAATATTTAGAAAATTCTTCTTTAATCCATAAGTTTGCATTTTTTTCTGCTTCAGAACTAGAGTACCGCGGTCCAAATTTTTCACAAATATCTTTGATGAGATTATAAGCATAATCCGTATATGAGTCATTATTATTCAATTTTTATCCCTCATTCTTTTTCAATATCATCTATATAATTTTTATACTCATCTTTCTCTTTATAAAAAATAATATTTTTCAGCCAATTCTTATCATCTTGTTCAATATAATCATCCCTGTAATGTGCACCCCTGCTTTCAGTTCTTATTAAAGAAGCTCGAATAATAAGTTCACTAACATCAATCATGTTTAATGTTTCTAATGCTCCTTTTAAATGCCAATATGTTTTTTCCGGCAATTTTACATTGGATTTTACCTCTTTTTTGAGTTTAATAATTGCATCTAAGGCATCATTGAGTTTTTTCTCATTTTTTATAATCCATGCATTCTCGCTCATTAACTGTTTAAGTGATTCTCTAACTTCTATATAATTTACTCCAGTATCTCTCTCATATACATCATAGATAGGTTTTTTTTTTTTTTCAATTATTTCTTTAGCCAAATCTTCACGAGATATCGATAAGGAAAATTCAGCTGCATTTTTTCCGGCAATTTTCCCAAAAACTTGAGTCGCCGTTAATGAATTCCCCCCAAGTCTATTTGCTCCATGAATCCCACCAACGACTTCTCCAACTGCATAGAGTCCTTTAATATTCGTTTCGCATCGCTCATTTGCTTTTAAACCACCAATTTGATGGTGGCATCCTGGTGCCCATTCTATCCCGGTTTTTGTCGCATCCAAACCTTGCCTATCATAAGCATGATATATTTTAAGCATCAATGACTTTAATAAACTCCAAGGTATAGGAGAAATATCCATGATTACACCTCCATGAGAAGTACCCCTTCCTGCTTGGATTTCTTTAAATACACATATACTAGCAACATCGCGAGTAACATTTTCCATTTTTTCTGGCTCATATCTCTCCATGAATCTCTCGTTAAGTCCGTTGTAAAATTTAGCTCCAAATTTTACAAAACCATCAAAAGGCGGGGCAAGACCTTTGATTGCATCTGGATATATCACACACACCATAGCTTGCGTGAATTCCATGTCAATAAGTTCGGCTCCCACCTTCAGTCCCATTGCATAGCCATCTCCAGTGGCCCCTGGAGGCATCGAAGTAAGTTTGAATATCTGTCCTAATCCTCCTGTAGCCAAAATAATAGCTTTAGTAGAAAAAGTGAAAAATTCTCCAGTAGTATAATTGAATCCAACTGCCCCTACAATACAATTATTAATTTTTAATAAATCTGTGATCATTATCTGTTCATGAATTTGAATAGGAGATTGTTTTACTTTAGAAATCAACCCTTTCATGAATTTATGATTAACAGTAAGAGCTGCACGGGGTTTAGATGTGCCAGTAGGGTGACCAATGTAAAGGATACCTTTTTTAGTTGTCTTAAATTCTGTTCCGAAATTTTTTAGATCTTCATATACGTTTTTTGATTCATTCGCTAAAATTCGGGCGAGCTTTTTGTTATTAAGAAAATATCCTCCATTAATAATATCTTGATAAAAAATTTCAGGATTATCGTCGTTTCTTAGTACGGCCGCCATAGAACCCATTGCTATAGGTGTAGTACCTGAAGGAAATTTTCCTTTCATTACCATTGCCACTTTTACGGGGAATTTCGATGCTTCTATAGCGGCTCTTGCTGCAGCACCTCCACCACCAATTATTAAAACATCAGTATCATTAATCATTTTTTCTTCCTATCTTAGTTAAATCCTATTATTTATTTATTATTTCATTATTTAATGAATTAATACTATCCAAAGACAAATATATACTTTTGAGAGCAAATTTTGATTATTATCTTTAGATTTTTCGCGAAAAAATTCGTTTAATTCATGACTTTCACAAGAAAAAGTAGAAATATCAATCTTATCGTTAATTTCAATAAAAATTAAATTCTTTTTTATTTCTTCTGACAAGAAGCATCAATAAATATCATTCTTTTTAAGGTAGGATTGTACTTTTTTCTTATTTTCTTCATACAATTTTTTCGCTCTTAATGCAAATTGTTGAGCTTTTATATTAGGACCTCTTTTTAACCGTGCGAGTAATTCGACCGATTCTTGTTCAGTTAGTGTGATATCGATATTCTCACTAGCAGAAATGTAAAAATCTAATTTTTATCGTCTTTACCAGCAAATGAAGACGCAGACTTATTTTTCTGTCTTTCTTTAGTCATTTTTTTAAAATTCTCTCTATTTTTAAATTTAAAAGAACACCCTTAAAATATTTTTTGATGCTTCTAGGATTAAATGGTTTTTTAAATATTAAGAAATCTTTGGCATAATTTTAACTTGAATAACATTTTTATAGAAAAGGGACTAATTTTAAGTAAGTATTAAAGGGATTTTTAGAATTATTCAAAGAATTAAAAATTAATCTAGAATAAATTTCTGAGTAATGAGTTATGATAACAAAAATACATGATATAGTCATTGTAGGAGCTGGATTAGCGGGTCTCAGAGCAGCTGAAGTATGTTGTAAAACTGCAGATGTAGGAATAGTTAGTAAGGTATATCCGGTAAGATCCCATACAGTGAGCGCAACGGGAGCCGTTCATATATCTCCTGCTCCAGGAGAAAATCCTGAAGAATACATGAGAGAAACGATTAAAGGAGGAGATTATCTTAACGATCAAGATGCAGTCGAAGTAATGGCCGAAGAAGGCTTTTCCGAATTAATACGCTTAGAAGATATGGGAATTGTTTTTCATCGGAATATTGATGGAACAATATTAAGATCCTCTCCTGGGGGTATGACAACCAGGACTGCGACTATAGTCAGCAGCGGATGGGCTCAAGAGTTAGTATGTACTCTTCAAGAACAATTGCTCAAAAAGAGGGTTAGTTTTTATAATGAGTTTTTTGCTACTTCCCTCCTAGTAGAAAATGGAATCTGTAGAGGCATAACTGCATATGATATTAAAAATGGAGTGTTCTATGTAATTCGCGCGAAGGCAGTTATAATAGCCACAGGAGGATGGGGGCGGGTATATCCGGTAACGAGCAATTCGCATATATGCACAGGAGATGGCACGGCCATAGCATTTAGGGCAGGTGCATACCTTAAAGATATGGAATTTGTACAATTTCATCCAACAGTGCTTTATGGCTCCGGAATATTAATTTCTGAAATAGCCAGAGTTCTTGGAGGATATTTACGTAATGCCCAAGGAGAACGATTTATGGGGAAATATGCTCCTCATTTTAGAGAATTAGCTCCGAGAGATGTAGTAAGCCAAGGAATGCAAAAAGAAATAAATGAAGGACGAGGTATTGAAGGAAAATATATCGGGCTAGATCTTCGTAAGCTTAAAAGGAGTTGGAGAAGGGCTATGAACGTTCCTTTTTTTAAACAGAGATTTGATGCTTTTGCCGATTTAGCTCAAACCTTTGCATTTGTTGATACAGATAAAGATTTAGTTCCAGTAATTCCAGGAGAGCATTTTACAATGGGTGGAATTAAAACGAATATTTGGGGAGAAACTAATATAAAAGGGCTGTTTGCCGCAGGAGAATGTGCTTGTACAGGTGTCCAAGGAGCCAATAGAGAAGGAGCAAATGCGTTAACGGAATGTGTAATATTCGGTCGCAGAGCAGGACTTCAGGCTGCAAAATATGTGAAGGGAACTAAATTACTCGATTTTCCTAGAGATCAAGTTGAAAGAGAGCAAAATAAAATTGAGACCATCTTAAAATCTGAGGGCCCTTATGAGGTGAGCGATATAAGAAAGGAATTGCAGGATATTATGTGGAATTCGGCCGGTCTTTTTAGGAACCAAGAAGAACTGGAGAAAGGGTTAATTAAAGTTAAAGAATTGAAACAGAAATTTAAAGAAATAAACATCGGTGATAAAAGCAAGATATATAATACTGCTTTAATTTATGCTTTAGAATTGGAAAATCTAATAGATTTATCAGAATGTATTATTTTAGGAGCTTTGAATAGAAAAGAACATCGAGGTGCACATTATAGAGAAGATTACCCCGAAAGAGACGATGCGAACTGGTTGAAGCACAGTATCTTTACTTATAATGCAGGTGATACTCCAATATTAACCTATGAAGATGTAATAATTAAAAACTTTCCTCCTAAACCGAGGGAATATTGAGGTGAATAATCGTGTTAGTAGAATTTAAGATATTTAGATTTGATCCGAGTGTTGATCCAGAGCCTAGATATGAATTGTATGAAATCCCTGCTGAAAGAGAAACAACAGTCTTAGATGGATTAATATATATCAAAGAGAATTTAAGCAAAACTCTTTCATTTCGAAGGTCTTGTAGGGAAGGTGCATGCGGCTCATGTGCAATGCGAATTAATAAAATCTCATCTTTAGCTTGCAAAACTCATGTCTTAGATGTAATAAATAATAATATTGTCCTGATTGAACCATTAGATCATTTACAAGTAATTAGGGATCTAATTGTAGATCTTGAACCTTTCTTTAATGGGATAAGTCGAATACGCCCATGGAGAATTGCTAATCTCTTAGAAGATAACGTGGAAAAACCCCGGAAAATAGATATGAATGAATTTTTAAAAACCATGGAGGCAAAATCTTGTATATTATGTGCAGCATGTTATTCGGACTGTAATGTTATAGATGTTGATCGCACATTTATAGGACCTGCCTCCTTAGTTAAAGTAGCACGCTTTGTTTCTGATCCTTGGGATTCTCATGATGGAAGGCTACGAGAGGCTATAGATTTAGGACTTTTTAAATGCCCAATTGATCAAGAATGTGAAATTGCTTGTCCTAAAGACATTGATATAAGGCGAGGTATCGTCGAATGGTTAAGATATCAATGCGCGAAAGAGGGATTGGGCCCTTTACCTACACATCGGCAGTTAGTCATGAATGTAATTTATACTGGTGGAGTTGTGCCTATACAAGAAACCCCTGCATTTGAATTATTCCCTGAATATAATAAAGAATTTGATGGAGATCCTCAGGCTGAAGTTGTTTTGTTTACAGGGTGCATTATAAACCGAAGACAACAAGATACTTGCAAAGCAATTATCGAAATTTTTCAAAATAATAGAGTTGCGGTCCATTTGCCCAAAAGTCAGACTTGTTGTGGTTCGCCTTTTATAAGAACAGGTCAAAGAGATACAATGAGACCATTTGTCGAAAAGAACTTTAATCTTTTCAATGAATTCGCTGAAAGAGGTGTTAAGCATGTAGTTACAAGTTGTTCAGGATGCAATTCCACCTTTCGATTTGATTATCCAAAATTAGCCGAAGAATATGAAATTCCTATGAATTTTGAGATTTACGATATTGGCGAGTACATGGCTAAACTAATTCAGTTAAACACTATAGATTTAAAAGAAACACCTCTCAAAATAATGTATCACTATCCGTGTCATATTAAAGCAGCTGGATTAGAAGAAGAGATTTATATCGATTTGATACAGAAAATTCCGGGTATCACATTAGAACATGTTTCTAAATCAGGATTATGCTGTGGGGGAGGTGGTGGCGTCCGTTCTGCCTATCCTCAGATTGCAGATGATTTAGCTCTAAGAAGAATTGAGGTTGCGAAAGAATTTGGTGTAAAAGGATTGGTAACTAACTGTCCATTCTGTATAATATCCTTTGAAAGAGTTTTAAAGTTGAAAAAAGAACAAGGAGAGAATTTGGGGTTTGAAATCTTCGATTTTTATCGTCTTTTTTCAAATGCATACAAATAAAAATTTTTAAAAAGTTTTAAATTAAATTTAAAATAGAATTACTAACGCATTAAAAAATACTTGAAAAATTTTCGCGAATGATTCGCTAATTTATCTGTAAATTTAATTCCTTAGGAAGGATGCACGATAATGTCAAATTATATGGAATGGTATAATAAAGGCATATCCTATTATAATGCTAAGAATTTTGAGAAAGCTATCGCTTGCTATGAGAATGCTATTAGCATGGACCGTAAATCTGTTAAATTATGGTATAGTATGGGACTTGCTTATCGGAAGTTAAAGTTAAATTTTTCATTAGCATTAAGTTTAAAAAACGAAATTCTTATAATATTTAAAAATAAATCTGGAAAATATGGAAGTTACAAAAAAATTATCTGAATTTGTAATATCAACGAATTTTGAAGATCTACCTATTGAAGTTATAAATGAAGCGAAATTATGTTTTTTAGACTGGTTAGGAGTAACTTTAGTAGGAGCAAATGATCCGGAAGTAGAAAGTCTTTTTCACGTAATTGAACTTGTAGGCGGTAATGAACAAGCTACAATATTCGGTAAAAATGTAAAAGCATCCATATTAAACGCAACGCTTATGAATGGGATGAGTTCACATCTTTTCGATTATGACGATACTTCCGTTGAATTTCTTGGTCACGCCAGTGTAACTCTTTTTCCTTGCTTATTGGCTTTATCCGAATGGAGGGGGATAAGCGGGAAGGAATTTTTGGCGGCATATGTAATTGGTTTTGAGGTTGGTTGCCGGGTCGCAATTGGAGCGTCAGCTAATCATGCTTTAACTGGTTGGCATGCAACATCCACTATCGGACACTTTTCATCGACAGCGGCATCCGCAAAATTATTAGGATTAACAACAGACCAATTAATTTTTGCTTTTGGCATCGCAGGAACCCAAGTGGCAGGACTTAAAGCTGTGTTTGGAACCTTGTGCAAACCATTTCACCCAGGAAAAGCAGGATTTAATGGGTTATTATCGGCTCTTTTAGCTCAGAGAGGATTCACAAGCGTTAAAGATATTTTGGAAGGTAAAAATTGTTTTTGGGATGTTTATTCGTCTAATTGGAACTCTAAGAGAGCATTAAAAAATTTAGGAAAGAAATGGAGTATCCTAAGAAATATCTATAAATTTCATGCATCGTGCTTATATACGCATTCTGTAATCGAAACAATCCTTTCTCTTAAAAAAGATCTTAAAAATCTTAACATTAAAGACATTAATAAGATTGAAATACAAGTTTCACCTCTTACTCTTGAAAATGCTTCAATAATGAACCCAAAAACGGGTTTGGAAGGAAAATTCAGTATTCCTTATGTTATTGCTAACGCTCTATTGAGAGATGACACGGGAATGGATTCCTTTACTAATGAAAAAGTTAAGGATTCTGAGATAATTGAGTTAATGAATAAAGTAAAAGTAATTTCTGATATAAAACTTGCTGGGTTTGAAGCTAAAGCTAATATTTATATGAACGATGGTGTGTACCATAAAGACGCTAATATTTATAACATAAATCTGACACATGAAAAAAAAAAGGAAGAAATTCTGAAAAAATTTAGATATCTTGCTGGTTTACATATAAAAGTTGATAAAGTTGAAGAACTAATCAAACATATCGAAAATTTGGAATATGAAAGTGATATGGTAGAAATCGTAGAGCTTTTAATTTAATTTTGAAAACAAAACTAAATGATGGTACAATGAGAAGCCATCTTGAATAAAAGTCCTAAAAAAACACCCAACATTGGAACTTCGGAATAAAATACCATTGTATTGAATGATAAACTAATAAATAGATCTGTTTAAATAGCTCTATTTATATTATTTAATTATGACGCAAAAAACGATTTCATTATCAGAACGGGCATATAATTTACTAAAAAAAGAAAAAAGAGAAGGAGAATCATTTTCAAAAGTAATAGAAAGGTTAATTTCTAAAAAAGATAATCCATGGTTGTTGATGCAAAACAAGTTTGATCCAGAATTGTGGGTTGGTTTAAAGGAAAATATAAAAAAAATTAGAGAAAAAAATTTAACAGGTCAAGAAACCAATGATTAAAATTATCGAAACTGATGTAGCCATTGATTTCTTGAGAGGTAAAAATCAAGAAACTAATGAAAAAATAAATGAATTAATAGTCCAAGGTGTAGATCTAAGAATCACTCAAATTTCTATATGTAAATTATGGTATGGTGTTTATCGTTTAAAATCAAAAAAGAAACAGATTTCAGAAGTGAAAAAATTAAATAAGTTTATATTAAATTTTCCAGAAATTCTAACATTAGATAATGACTCAAGTAAAATATATGGCGAAATTTGTGCTGAATTGGATAATAAAGGCATTCGCGTACCTCAATTTGATCTCTTAAATGCGTCTATTGCTATTGCAAATAAAGTTGCTTTAATAACAAGAGATAAAAATTATTTTCCAAGAATAAATGATTTATCTGAATTTGATTTCTTAGAACTATGGGAATATCCTAATTCTGATTAATGTTATCTTGAATAACAAAATTGTTTTTCTTAAAGAAATCTTTTTAATTTAAAATTTTTAACCTGACTGCTTAAGAAAACACCTTCTCTTTAGGAAGGTGATGAATTGAGCTTGAGGAGAATTCACTAAATCTTCGCACTCCTTTTTCTTAAATTCTCTTTAAATATGTTTTAATTAATTCCTACTCTTTGGTCGGATAACCAACGACTACAAAAAGAAAC
>JAUWBH010000093.1 GCA_030605085.1 Promethearchaeota archaeon
CATTTTTCCATCTTCGTGAGGTCTTCTCTCTTTTCTTGGGGATCGTACTTAAATTTTGTATTTAATTCCAGCATTTGCATAATTTCCGATACTTTTCTGTCAGCTCCATGTAAATCCATTTTATTCACTACAAAAATATCCGTAATTTCCATAATTCCCGCTTTAATCACTTGAATCTCGTCTCCTAATCCAGGAACTAATAATACAAGAACGATATGTGCGGATCTAAAAATATCAACCTCGCTTTGTCCTACGCCTACAGTTTCCACAATTATAATATCGCAACCGTAAACATCTAATATTTTAATCACATCTTCAGTTGCTCTCGCCAGTCCACCAAGCTGTCCTCTATTTGCCATGCTTCTAATAAACACGCTATCAATATTGAAATGTTCCTTCATTCGGATTCTATCGCCTAATAAAGCGCCTCCGGTAAGAGGAGATGATGGATCAACGCAAATAATGCCAACTTTATTCTCATTACCAACTAACTTTTTAACTAATTTAGATACTAAAGTGCTTTTTCCACTTCCAGGAGCTCCTGTAATTCCTAAAATATATGCATTACCCGTTTTATCGTAGATGGCATTTATTATTTTTTCTGCAGTATCGATATCATTTTCAACAATAGTAATTAACCGAGCAGCCGCACGAGTATCTTTATCGTAAAGTTTATCGATTAAATTTGAATAATCCATTCCGATTTTATCTCTTTAAATTATTTTTAACAAAATCAACAATCGTCTTTAAATCTGTGCCAGGCCCGTAAAATCCAGCTAATCCATGATCTTCGAGGAATGGTTTATCTTCTTCTGGAATAATGCCTCCAACAGAAACTAAAACATCATCGATACCCTTCTCTTTCAATTTTTCCATAATAATAGGACAAAGGGCATTATGCGACCCACTCAACATACTTAACATGACAACATCAGGATCCTCTTGAATAACTGTGTTAACGATATCTTCTGGAGTTTGGTGCAATCCTGTGTAAATCACTTCCATCCCGGCATCTCTTAATGCTCGCGCAATAACTTTCGCCCCGCGATCGTGGCCATCTAATCCGGGTTTACAAACTAAAACCTTAATTTTCCTATTTTTAGACATATGCTTTCCCCCATTTAAAAAATCGAATCTTCTTGATAAGTTCCAAAAACTTCTTTCAATTTATTCATAATTTCTCCTATAGATGCGTACACTCTTACAGCATCTTTTATATAAGGCATTAAATTTTCGGTACCATTTGCCGCTTCTTTTAACTTCTCTAACTTTTCTTTCACTTCGTCATTATCTCGTTCTTCTTTTATTTTATTCAATTTTTTAATTTGTGCTTTCGCCACTTCCTCATCAATTTTTAGTAAGGGCGTAGTACTTGGTTCTTTTAATTTAAATTGATTCACTCCGACAATAATTATTTCTTTACTCTCAACTTCTCGTTGGTATTTGTAAGAAGCGTTAGCTATCTCTCTCTGAAAAAAATTAGCCCTAATAGCAGGGATAACGCCTCCCAATTCTTCTATTTTTTGAAAGTAATTCTCAGCTTCCTCTTCCATTTTATTTGTTAGCCATTCAACATAATAGGAACCAGCTAGAGGATCTACTGTATCTGTAACACCAGATTCATGAGCAATTATTTGTTGTGTTCTTAATGCAATCTTAACAGCATTTTCCGTAGGAAGGCACAAAGCTTCGTCATGAGAATTTGTGTGTAAGGACTGAGTCCCACCTAAAATAGCTGCTAATCCCTGCAGCGTGACTCTAACGATGTTGTTCTCTATTTCTTGAGCGGTTAATGAGACTCCTGCAGTCTGTGTATGAAATCTAAGCCTCTGAGATTCTGGTTTTTTTGCACCATACTTATTTTTCATTCTTTTTGCCCAGATTCGCCTAGCCGCTCTATATTTGCAAATCTCTTCAAAAAAATTATTGTGAGCATTGAAGAAAAAAGATAATCGTGGAGCGAAATCGTCAACATTCAGACCACGCTCAATTCCCGCTTCAACATAGGCAAAACCATCCGCTAGAGTGAAGGCTAGCTCTTGAACCGCAGTAGATCCCGCTTCTCTAATATGATAACCACTAATGCTAATTGGATACCATTGTGGCACGTACTTAGTGCAATATTCTATTGTATCCACTATTAATCTCATTGATGGTTCTGGAGGGAATATCCAAGATTTTTGGGCTATATATTCTTTTAATATATCATTCTGAATTGTACCTCTTAATTGATCTGGAGTATGACCTTGTTTTTCTGCAGTTATAATATACATAGCGAGTAATATCGAAGCAGGAGCATTAATCGTCATTGAAGTAGAGATTTTTGACAAATCAATACCATTGAACAAGATTTCCATATCTTTCAAAGTATCAATGGAAACACCTTCTTTTCCAATCTCACCTAAAGCTCTCTCATCAGAAGCCTCATACCCATAAATTGTGTGCAAACTAAAGGCTACGCTTAATCCCGTTGTACCATGTTCCAGTAAAAATTTGTATCGTCGGTTGGTTTGCTCGGCAGTTCCGAAACCCGCGAATTGCCTCATTGTCCAGAGTCGACTTCTATACATTGTAGGATATGCTCCACGAGTGAAGGGGTATTTTCCAGAAGAGCCTAAATCTTGAGCATAATTTAAATCTTCGTTATCTTCTGGAGTATAGATTCTTTTTATCTCAATATCGGATAAATTTTTAAACTTTTTCTGTCTTTCATGTTCTGGTATTTGATTTGATTTCTTCTTTTCACTCTCAGTCATGTATAACTTACCTTTGTAAAATTTGCAAAATATGTTTTAATTAATATAATATAATATAGATTTTATTATATTCTAAAGGTAAATTTAGAACTTAAAAAAATTAAATTAAGAAATATTTGCCATTATTGAAGTTTAAAAAACCAGAATTTAATAATTGTTTTACTAGTGAGCGTAATGAATTATGTACCTTACGGTGATCCTTAGTTATAAATAAATTCTCAATTCTATTATCAAGTTTATCAAGATTGATATGATGGACTTTACAAGCGCGTATAAGATATTTTCCATCAAGCAAATATTCGCTTTTCAATGGTGAATTTGAATTTGCAAGGGATCTCTCAGCAATATACCTATACTCTTTTAATATTTTCTGTGACCTATATTCCTTAGCAAAAGGATTTTTATAATCATCTGGAATTTTTATCCAAATATAACCATCATAACTAAGAATTTTAGGTGCTCCCATTCTGCCTTTAGTAGAGATTCTATGCACTTCCCATCTCCAATAATATGTTTTATGAATGGTTATACCACATAAATCACTTAAGCGTGGATCTGTTAAATTAAACCTTGTATCATTTAAAATATTTTCCATCCAAACTTTATGCATATAAAGAGGATTTGAATCTGGATGATAATCTTTAAAGGGGTTTAATTTAATTAAACCTTCTCTATGCTTATTTACAGTCCAATTTTGTGAAATCCTATTCCATTCCCAGTTTTTAATCTCTTCTTTAATTTCGTCAATATTTTCGAATGGAATTCTAAATTCCACAGGTTTAGTGATTTCTTGAATTTCTCTTTTATTGTATCTATTTCTATAGTCAAAACTACTGTCAAACCTATATTCTCCATTACTAAAAGTAATCTGTTTTAACTTTATTAAACCGCTAAGACATTGATTTAAACTCTCTAGGGATAAATTGTGTGCCTTTTTTGTTGGGTATAACTCTAAATTTTCAATTCGGTTATCTAGCCTGTCTTGATTTATATGGTGAACTTCTGTACCTGATTTTAAATATTTTCCATCTATTAAGTATTTTTTAGATGCTTCTGAATCTGGATTTTGTTTTAAAAAATTTTCCATAACGATACGGTGTTCTGCTATTTTTTGTCTGCCTGATTTAGTAGGTTTTCGCTGAGGGTGTTTATAGTCGGGAGGCATTAATAATATTTTATATCCATCAGCATCTATAACATATCCTTTTTCCTCTTTTGTGTCAATGTTAAGTCGTTTTCTCCAATTTCCTATTGGTCTTCTAGTCATCCCACATATTTCAGCAATTTCTTGGTCGCTGAGGTCTAATTCATAGTATAGTCTTTCTAACCAAACTTTATGCATATAAAGAGGATTTGAATCTGGATGACAATCGTCACAAGGATCTAATTCAATATTTATTGGTTGAATATTTAAACCACGCTTAATTACATTCCAATCAATCGTTTTATCCCAATCAAGATTTTGGACTTTTTGTTTTAAAATTGATATTCTATCGCCTTCCTTATCCTTTTCTTTGGATTTATCGTTTGACACTAACACAGTCGGCTCTTTTATTTCTTCTTCTTTTTTTTTCTCTTTAAACTCCTCTTTTTCAACTTCTTGTTTTATTTCACGGTCTTGTTTAACTACCCAATTCTTAAATAAATCCTCTCCTGTAAATTCTTCTAGCTCTCTTCTTATTTTCTCAATTAGCTCATCAATGTCATTACGATTCATATCTAAAAATGATGCTCTCAGATTAGTAATTAAATCTTCTTTATTTTCTGCCTTATAAAGAGCAAAAAACAAGGTCTTAAATATTTTATCTGCTTCTTCCTCCCTTTTATCAGTTCTTTTAACCCCTGCATCTGAAAATATAACAATAATAGCAAAATCATTAAAGACAAGTTCTTGCATTTGCGTAAGAGCAAATCGTTTCTTTTTATCTTTTAAGAAGTCTAGCATTGCGGGATATAATTTACTTTTATCTGTATCGGTTAAACCCTCTCTATCTGTAATATCTCTGTTTGAACTAAGAGCCTCTGGTTTTTTTATGCCTATTCTAGAATCGTTATCAAATGGTTTGGTCTTTTTTAATTGTTGGAAAGCGGGATTTTTACTTATTTCGCTATATTGAGAATCATCATAAAACTTTGTCATTTTGCATATATTCATAATTTCGTTTTTCTCGGCTTGACTTAAGGAGTTGGGTGCAGAACAACTTCCTATAAATCCTCTCGGATTTAAAACATTAGCTGGTTGAGAGTTTTGAGTTGTTCTAGTTAATGTTGTGGGTGAAATATTACCAGATCCTCCTTGAAATCGTTTATATGTAATCTCTTCATTATTCCGATTAACATTACCAGATGCACCTTTAAACTTTTTATATGTAATTTCATCGTTCTGAGTATCGGGTTTCTCAGATTTTTTTACTGAAAATTTCTTGTATCGTATCTCTTCTTTGTCTTTATCTTCTTGCTCGGTCATGGATATTTTCTCTTTTTAGCTTAATTCTAATCCTGTTCAATCTCATCGTCTAAGAAGATTTCGCGTTCTGTCCAAGCTCTCTTACCGTTAAATCTTGGCTTAAATCCTTTTGGTGCTCCAACATAAATATTGGTGCTGTGTGGTGCATTGACATTGCAACCTGTATATATTTTTTTATATTTTTGGTTCTAACAAAACAAAGCAAGTAATTATTATCGATTAACTTTCGAAAAAAAGTTAATCCGATCAGAGTTAAATCAATCATAATAAAAGAAGAAATATTAAGAAAGAAACTTTAACCAATTTAGAGAATGATTCTGAAATCGGTTTCTGTAGGGAATTATGGTACTAATTGTTACATTTTTGGTTCAGATAGAACTAAAGAAGTGGTTATAATCGTTCCTGGCGCAGAAATAAAAAAAATTGCTACAATTATTAAAAAGATTAGTGTAAGACCAATCGCAGTCTTATTGACACATGGTCATAAGGATCATTCTCAGAAATCTGTCAAAATCGCCGATATCTATAAAGTGCCTTTGATGTATCACAAAAGAGAATTTGATTTAAGATTTTTTACTCAAAAACAAGCTGACAAATGGTTAAAAGAAGGTGACGACATCAAAGTTGGAGAAATCACTTTACATGTTTTAGAAACCCTGGTCATTCTCCTGGAAGTTTAAGTTTTTACTCTAAAGATGTAAATGAATTTGATGACCAAAAAATTGATGGAATATTATTTACTGGAGATTTACTTTTTTCTAAATCTGTAGATAGTTCAAGCTTCAGAGGAGGAGACAAAGAACAACTATATTTGAGCATAAAAAATAAAATTATGTACAATTCTGACCTTACAGACAACTTTCTAATTTTTCCCGGACACGGGAATTCTAGCTCAATAGGAATCGAGCGAGAGTTAAATAAGTATAAGACATTCTTTTTATAAAACTAAATTAAACAGACATATAAGCTTCCTTTATTGCAGAACACCCACCACATCTAACACAACCAGCTTTATTTTTTAAAAAATTAACACCGTATTTCTTCATCATTTTTGCCGCTTCTATATAAATCTCTAATAAAGCGTGATGATTCATGATAGGTATAGCAGACGCCTTTTTTCCGGGTATGGCTCTTACTGGGGTAATATAAGGAATAACTCCAAGAGATATAACCTTTTCAAGGTCCTCTATGAAATCAAACCTATTTTCTCCGAAACCTGTAAGTAAATATGTATCAACTTGATTTTTTCCAAAAACTTCAAGTGCATGTTTCCAATTATCTTCAAATAGAGTATAAGGAATCTTAGCCTTTCCTGGAGTAATAGCTGATCTTAATAAGTCATCAAGTAATTCTATGTGGATCCCGATTGTATCTGCTCCAGCATCTTTTAATTTGTCAATATAATTCAAATCTTCTAATGGTTCAATTTGTATATGTAAAGGAATATCTGGATGAGTTCTTTTAAGACCCTCTAAAATTTCAATATATCTATTAGGTCCTTTATCTACACTTTCTTCAGTTCCACTAGTCAATATCAATGTTTACACCGTCCCTCTTTTTTTGCAGCTTCAATAACTTCGGAAATTTGTTGATATGTTTTTTCTAAAATTGTTGTCTCATGTTCTAGACTTAATTCAATACCGCAAAATTTACAAGCCTCTCCACAAGCCAAATACTTACACTTTTGATATATCGTTGTAGCTAAACAATCTATGCCGTGTACTAACGCTATTTTTTTCATTAATATGCCTTCCGAAGTTTTTAACTTGTAAAAGTTGGGATTATTAATCAGTTGTAATTCACCAAAGGATACATTATCCCTTTCTCCAAATACTTCGAGATTATCGTTTTTTTTGCCTTTTAAAATAAGATTTGTCCTTTTCTTATCGTTCCATAATGCAACATTTACTAAAGCTTGATTATCTTCTAATAAAAAATATTGCCCCCCCAAGGGGCCTGCTCCACCTTTACGCCCAAAACTTATCTCTATACATTGAGACTTATAGAAATCGATTAATTTTTCGTCTAAATATAATCCTTTGCAGAGCAATTCCGTTTTCTTCTTTAAAACTGTTTTAATCTCAATCACGATAACTATATATTTTGCTACTAATGAAATTTAAATATCTAACTTATTTAATTCTATTTTTTATTAATTGTAAATAAAAGATGCAAAGATTAGCTTATATAGTATCAAAAATTAGTGTAAGCTATATAATAAAATTTTTTAACGATTCTTCATAAAATTTAAATATCTCACGAATTTAATTCTATTTTAACTGGATAAATCGTTAAACTTTAACTAAAGGTGTGTAAAAATATGGCTCAACGAAGACCATGGCGTTGTTACTCTAAGTGGAGTAGAAGATCCTTTCAATATAAAAGAAGCAGTAATCACCGGAGGGAATACGCACGTGGTGGCGCGCAGAGTAAGATTGTTCGGTTCTGGGGAGGGACTAAGGAAATTCCATGGGACGAGTGGGAATTAGTCGTAGGTTTAAAAGTCAAGAAGCAAGTTCAGATATCTTCAAACGCATTAGAAGCAATTCGTATTACTATTAACAGTGCACTTCAGAAAACGATAGGAAGAAATAGTTTCCGGCTACGAATTAGACCAAAACCATTTCAAAAATATCGTGAAAATAGAATGCTTGCTTTTGCAGGAGCAGATCGCGTACAAAGTGGAATGAGACATTCATTCGGGAGATCTACGGGAGTATGTGCTCGCGTAAGAGCAGGTTCAATAATTGCCGATGTTGGTACTAACATAAAAAATCTGCCACTCGTTCGAGACAGGTTACGGGTCGCTTCAATGAAGGTTCCGAGTCCTTGTCAGATCGTCATACTTCAATATAAAATGCCCGAATTATTGAAACGCTCTGGATTACCATTATACGATGCAAAAAAACGGAGAGAAGTTCCTATTTACGAGTTAGCTCGTACTTAAATTATTAATTTAATTTCGTGGAACTGTGGTCTCTTTCTTATTAATTGCCTCGAGATTTTTAATAAAATTGTTACTTTTTTGGTAGTTTTCAAAAAAGTTAATAATGTTTATTAATTTAATAATTGAATTAATAATTAATAATTATTATAGACATTAGAGCGAGGAACTTGACTGAAGGGAAAAAAAAATATTATATCATTCTTTATATTCCGTTTATTACGATACTAGTGTTTTTAGGTGTGATGATATATTCGAATTATTTTTATTTGAATTACCCAGAAGCGTGGATTTCGTTTTTACCTTTAATTATATTTCTTATCATTTTCATAACGGTCGAATTGAAGACGAAACTCATAATTAAGGAGAGTGAGGAATCCTGACGATCGCGATTTTGCTTTATCCAATGTTAATTTGTTATGTATTATTGATTATTCATTCTCTATATACCGAGGGAAAAAAATTTACTCTAATGTTTTTTGGAGGATTTCTGTTATTTGGAATTATAAGAGAATTAATAGTTCGTTTTACATTTAGTCCATATACCTTCGAAGCATTTAACCCTATTTTCCAATTAATTAATATTCCAGTTGCGATTGGATGGGCATTTGCCGGTTACATAAGTTACTGGTTTTGTAGATGGATATTTCTGCAATTTAATGTTGAGAAAACGGCTTTTAATAACTTCCTCATTGCATGCTGTACTGCTGCGTTTGTCTCGCTTATTGTATTCGCCATTGAATTCACGGCGCCTCGAATGGGTTGGTGGAGTTATAATCCTCAAATTGATCCGATTCAACCTAATATTTTTGGAGTATATTTATTTTTATTTATGGGCTGGTCAGGAACCATTCTAGCATTTTTAATACCTTTTCAGCTGAATTATCACGCAAAAGAATTTAAAATCTCGAAAAAATTAAGATTAAGCTCTTTATTTATCATTCCAGCATTTTACATCAGTCTTGTAACTGGTAATTATTTTCTTTTAACTGAATCGCTGATTTCATTCTATATTTTCTTTTTTTTTTGGATACCCTTCATATTCTTATTCTTTTTTATTATAAATAGAAGGCGAAGAAGCTGAAAAAAGCCAAGAATTCTAAAATTTTTTTATCATTTTTAATAATATATTGGATGATATTCCTAAAAACCAATTTTAGTTAAACTTCCGCCCTTCTTAAACATTAATAAGCCATTAAAAAATAACTTTTCAATATATTGAGCTTTTAGTCATCTAATCTAAATTTATTGTAGATCTTAATGATGTAAGAGAAAAATTATTAATACAAATAATATTATTTCATTAAGTTTGTTATTTTTCATTTTATAAATTTTATTTTTTGAATAGTATAGAAAAATGAAAAATCTAGATCCTTTCTTCAAACCTAAATCGCTTCGAACGACTTTCGTAACATTGTGACTCTTAATTTTTTTAATATTTTCAATTAAACTAATTTTTTATTATTTTTAGGATTACAGATCATATTTAACCCCCTCATTACTTAAATAAGATGATTTAGATTCGTGATCTATGCCAGAAAGTAATTTTATTATGAATAAGATTAATGGAACTCAATTCAAAATCGAGACAACTAAGGATTTAGCAGGAGAAGAACAAAGATTAATCAAAGAGTTTAAGAATTATATGGATAGGCGGGATGTTTGTTTTAATGATATTGTCTTTTTAGCTTATCCAGACGCAATGATCTCAGAACAATATGGTATAATTGCATTTGGAGAAGATATAATGGTTAGCAAGATGTCTCCCCAAGTAAAATAATTTTATATCCCCATAGTTGTATACGAAAAATTATAATTAACCTAATTAATCAAACAAAAAGATTTTTATAAATTCTTTTTTCTTCTTTTTTTTTTTAGTCGTGATGATTGGCATTACGGTGTCGTTCTCTCTGGAAAGTTCCTTTTTGTTAAAAAAAAAAAAAACTTCTTTATAAGTTTTCATTCATATTATGTGCATTTTTTTAAAAAATCAATAAAATGCATTACAACCCTATAGACTGTTTTTCCTTCACTCACCGTACTTTATATCCTTATTAAGTTTTCTAGAAAAGAAAGATTAATCTTAATTAAAAAATTTCCTAGATAAGAAAAATTTTTATAAATTAAAAAACATAAACCAAAGTGAGAGGAAAATTAGAAAATGAAAGATCTTGAACCTTTCTTCAAACCTAAATCAATTCTACTCGTAGGAATCTCACGAAAATCTCACACCTTTAGTTATACGGTTTTAAAGAATCTTCTTGAAATCTTTTATCAGGGTAAGATTTTTATCTTAAATCCAAACGCTAACGAGATCTTAGGGCTTAAATCTTATCATTCTTTAGAACAGCTCCCAGAAGTTCCAGAATTAGCTGTTATTGTTTTAGGAACATATATATTAGAAATTGTAGAAAAGTTAGGTAGATTTGGAGTTAAATATATAACGATACAATCTGAATTAAGGAAAGATATCAACGATGTGGATATTATGATAAAAATGAATCAAATCTGCGAAAAATACGAGATTACCTACTTAGGACCCTCTATGATTGGAATTATTAACTTTATAGATAATTTCACTACATCTATTATTCCAGTAAGGCAGTACATTATGCGAGAAAACAAAAATATTAAAAACGGTATAAGTTTTATAGCGCAATCCGGGGGTCTTGCAGGTGCATTAGGATGGTGGCGACCACCACAAAAATTACCGATCTCAAAAGTGATTCATTTAGGTAAAGGATTTCACATAAATGAGGCTGATCTATTTAAATATTTTCGTAACGATGATACAACAAAAGTAATTTCATTATTTTTAAGGGAAATTTCTGATGAATTAATTGAAGCTGTTAAAATTGTAGCTCCTTACAAACCAGTTCTTTTCTTTTATGTAGGAAAAGACGAAATGAACGAGAAAAGGCTTCAAAAAGCGGGAGGAATTGCTGTAATAAATTATATAGAGCTTTTTGAGTTCGCTAAAATCTTTTTATGGTGTCCCGAGCCAAAAGGAACAAGATTAGGAATTATTGGTCCATCTTCAGGGGCGATTCATTTAATTGTAAAAGAGATGCGAAAACAACATTTGTCGCTAGCAAAACCTAATAAAGAATCTCAACAAATAATTTTAGAAAAAATTGGAGGGAGTACTTGTGCTTATGGAAATCCTGTTGATTATTGGCCCCCAGAAAAATTTATCGGAATAAAAATTTGCGACATTTATAGGACTTCAGCAGAAACTTTGTTAAAAGATAAAAATGTGGACGCTTTAATTCTCGCTTTAGAGTTTTTTATTGAAATTGAATTTGATTTCAGTATTTTTGAAAAAATAAAACAAACTTATCACGATAAACCGATTATAACAATACTAATCCAAGCCGAACGCGAAGGAGCAAAACGAGTCTTTAATTCCGCATCGGAACTAAAGATTCCCGTGTTTGAAAACGAAATAGAGCGAGCAGTTAGGGGTTTTAAATTATTACACGATTACTATTCTAAAATAAAAAAGAAATTAAAATAAAAAAATTAGCTTGAAAATATATCCGTCAATTCCTCTGGTACTTCAGTTGAATCGTCCAATAAAGAAAACACATATATCTGTTCTCCACATTGACACTCAGCCGATTCAAATAAGTAGAACTTGAATTGATTTTTCCAATTACATATTTGTATATTAGTAATTTTTGCCACTTCGCCACATGTACAGTAAATTGGTTGATTTTCCGAATCTGGGATAATTTCTTTAAAAACTTTTGGGACTCGAGTAAATTCACAGTCATTTAACATGTCGTTAATTTTGTCAGCTAGAGATGTTTTTAGACTTGGTAAGAAATTGGTAAGAACTCCATTTTTACCCTCTAATTCAGTCAAAACAATGAAGTTTTTTTCCGGTCTTTGTTCTGGTTTTGCATGACGACCAACCTCTTGTTGCTTGAGGAGAATTTCAGGGATTGGAAAGGGTTCCATACCGGGAGGGTAATCAAAAGAAAAGAAGAATTGTGGTAGCCCCTTAACGGTTTGTTGATTAATCAATTTTAAATTCTCGTAATCTCTGCTATGAAGAACAAATTTTATAAGCTGAAGGGGAACTTTCAATTCTAAAAGTTTATCTCTAATATTATTCAAAATTTCACCAGTATATCCTTTCATAATCATTATATCCTCGCGGTTTTCTGTAAAAAAGTCGTTCCTATTTTCTTCTTTGAATTGATACCACTTCCTTAATACGCTCCCCCTGACAAATTGAGGAACCATACAGAAAACGCATAATATTGGGATTAAGATAAAAAAGTTAATCCATGAACCAAAAAAATCAAAAAACATAAATGCTATAGTAAATATAATCAATACTCCAAACATTGGCATTGTAGTTATTAAACTTATTTTTCTCAAGCGCTTATCAACGCCCTTTTTCATACCTCCTTTATTAAGTGCAAGTTCTTCCGCTTTTTTTTTTAGTCTATAAATTATTTCCATGATCTCCTTATTTTCGAAACTCCTTTTTAATAATTTATCTTCTTCTCTTGAAGTCCCGACAAATTCTAAAAATTTAATTATCTCGTCTTTATAACTTTCAATAGAACGGTCCTTATACACGAAATCTAATGTTTCTTCGCTAAAGTAGTCCAGAAATCGCGCTATAAAAAGCTTTTTTTCAACATCTGGAAGGTCTTCTGGACCAAGTCCCAACGCTTCTTGAAGTATTTGTCCTTGAGATTTTCTGACTGGTTTTGCTTCCTCTTTCTTTTTTTTTTTCATAATTCTTCAAAATTTCAAATTTTATTATTAAAATTTTAAATTAATTTAAAGTAATTAACTTTTCTAGTAAAACCTAATAGAACCTTCTTAAAAATTTTAAAAAAAATATTAAATCACATAAGTTTAGCATACAAGATAAAGAAATTAGTTGTTAGAGAGTTAATTCTTTTTTAAAAGAGTACATTTATCTAAGGAATTAAATTGGGATATTGTGGTTCAAAATTTTCGTTAAATAGTTTCACATTCTTCCAAATCTTATCTTTTTCATTCCATTTAATATTGTTTAATGGATTGTATTTCGAGAAGTTTATATGTCCAAAAGTTGCTTTTATTAAATTTTTACCCTCCACCATATCGTTCAAAATTAAGTACTTTTTAATTTCTAAGAATTGAAATAATTTGTTAAAGATCGGTTGAAAATCGCTGAAATTTGTGGATGGTAAGTACAATTTAATCAATAGACCATGCTCAAATATAATTTTATCCTCAAGGTTTTTAATGAAATATTCTCCTTCTATATCGTAAATATGGCAATAATTAAAGAAGTTAAAAATTTTGACGATTGTCTCAATTAATTCTTTCTTTACAGAAGGTAATATGATATAAAATTTATCTTGGAAGTCCAAATTTTTTAATTTTATGTGAGGAACGATTAACTTATTCTGAAGTAAATTTAATATCTTTTCTATAACAGCGTACTTCATTCCACCTAAATACGATTTAATATCAATGGATTTTGCTCCATATATATCTGTTAAATTCTTGAAAAAAGGTGAATCAGGACCGTAATAAGACGATTTGAATAAATCGCCAATATTATACTCATTTATTCCTGAAATTTGGCTATTGAAATTTGGGTCAAAGAGAACTTTTTGCATATGGGTTTTAAAACGATTAGCTTCTAAATTCCAGCCAGTTGGGTCAAGATTAGTCTCAAAGTGAAAGATTACATAAATTCTTTTAACAAAAAATAAACAATACTCGCTAATGATTTTTTTAGATTTGCTTAACCAGTTGATGTATTTCATATTGGGATTTCGATGTGGAAAAATGTAATAAAGAAGGTACATATTTTTAAAATAACCTATGATAATAACTCCTTTATTGTAAAAACTAGTAAATTAGCAAAAAGTCTCGGAATGAACCAAGCTAATAAAAATGTACTTAAAATTTTGGAGAATAAAAGTTTAATTGAATTTGTTTTTGATAAAACAAACCATAGATATATTGCTATAAAATTAACAGAAAATGGTTTAGTAGCTGTCAAAGAGATTTTAAAAAAAAGATGTATCGAATATATGAAAAAATTTGAATTTTACTGGAATATCAAACCAAAAAGAGAAAAGTTCAGCAAATCAATTGACATTATTTTAAGAGAGTTATTAGACTTAGTTTTAAAAGAATTGAAAAAGTCAGGATTAATTAAAATCAATAATGAAAATGAAATTAGTTTAACTAGCAAAGGAATTGAATATATTAATTAGCTAATTACTTAAAACAGAAACTAAAAAAAAATTAATTACAAAAAGAAGGAATTAAAAAAAGATTTTATAAAGGCACATTCACAACGGATTTAATTTCTGGAACGAACTGCTTTATAGCTCTTTCGATCCCGAATTGGAGCGTCTGTTGTGCGTGCATGCATCCAGCACAATGTCCTGTTAAGCGTACTTTTACAATTCCATCATCTGTAATTTCTAAAAGCTCCACATCTCCACCGTTTGGGACTTCAGAGAAATTCTGAATTCAATCCATTTGGAGTTGTGGTCTAATTTTGTCAAGTACTTGTTTTACTTTATCTTTGTCTACCATTTTCATCATCATAAATTTTTTTATTTCTTAATATAGAAAATAAGAATAAATATTTAAAGCGTTTCTTTTATAAATTTTAATCTCTAATCGCAAAACAATTATTTTTAGCAATGAATTTTTTCCAATAACTAATAAATTAAAAATGATAATTTAATTTGTAGATTTAAATTAACTTAGCGTAGTTAGTTCTTAAAAAAATATGTTGATTGCTAATGAATGCTCAAGAATTTATTGATAGACTAAATAATGCGCAGGATTTAATATCTCAAGAGAAATTTAAAGATGCGAATGTCATTCTTGAAGATCTCAGAGAAATTGAAAAAAAAGGCGATTTTAACTACAGCCTAACGCATAAGCTATATCAACTTATTTCAAATTCGCGTTCACTTTATAATCAGCAAGTAATTTTAAAATATATTGGAGTTTTATCTAAAAATAAGAAATCAATAACTTTTCACGAGATAAACGAAAAAATAAAGAACGAAGTAAATATTGACGAATTAATCTTAAAACGTGAGATTGAGTTATTAATTTTAAGAGGATTGTTACAAGCTAAAATAGCAGGAAATGAAATTATATTTTAACACATTTGGTGCATAACATTTAACTTAATAATACCAATATTACAATAACCACCAAAATAATAATCGTGATGTTGCAAAGGAGGACTCCAAAGATTCTTGGTCTATGTCTCATTTTCCTTCTAACTTTACTGGCATTCATGTCCTTCCCTCTAAAATGCACTAGTTTTTTTTCTTCCTTTATATCTTTTTCACTAGGCTTTTCCTCGCTAATTTCCACTTCACTAATTATTTCTTCTTCTGGGGCAGTAATATCTTCATCATCAATTATTTCTAGGTCGCTCATTCTTTCTTCTTTTAATTTTTCTTCTTTTTTTATTTCCTTTTTGCTTTTCTTTTTTTTTCCACTTATTTCCGTCGCCGTATCTACTGTCTCATTTGGATTTCTTTTATTACCAGACACTTGTTAAAACCCTCTATTTTGAACTAGTTTGTAATTGTTATTTATAATGATTAATATTCTATTTAATGTTTCTAGATTCCTTAACTTAGTATCAGATTTAATATTTAAAAGAACTTTAGATAGTATAATACAATCATTTTTTCTGAAAAGAGTTAAGATGTTTGCAGCGTTGACACCAAAAAAGATTTGTGAAGATGTTGCAAATAACGCTTTAAGTAAAGAGGCGGCTACAGGGGCTCTGATCTCTATAATTGATGGAAGCATCGATACTACTGTCAGAGCTAAATGTATTGAGGCGTTCGGGAAATTAAATTTAAAAAGTGAAAAAATTTATAAAATCATTGAAAACAGTTTAATATCAGATGAGAACTCCGTAGTAAGGAGAGCTGCTGCTAAAGTTCTATTCAAAAAATTTTCTAAAAAATATAATATTCTCCCTTTTAAATGGGCAGTTCAAAATGAAAAATCCGCAATTGTAATAAGAATTCTTATAGATTTATTTAATAGCGATCCACAGTTCTTCATGTTAAAGAAAACTCTAATTAAAAGACTTGAAGATATTTACCATATCATTCCAGGAGAAATAAATCTTTTTTTAAATTTGGAAGTGTTATACTCGGAATTCGCAAGCGAACCAGAATATAAAGTAGGGGCTTCTTGGTTTAGAATCATAAATATGTTAAATGATTTTCCCGATTCTATTGGTTTAATCCAAAGATTATATTACCTAAAATTAGGCGGTGATAAATTAAAACCGCTACCAAAAACCGTGAGTTCTCTCTCGAATCTTAGGAATTACTTTATAAAAGCTAATAAATAAGATATATTTTTTATAGTCAAAAAAAGCATTAAAATTTTTTTAATGTGTCGCAATTTAAAAATTTTTTAATATATAAAAAATTACAAAAGTATAATTGATTTTAAATTTAAACAAAAATTATTGATTTATCTTGTTTTTACAAAATACATACCTCCCAAAAAAAGATTTTCGTCAACAATTTTTTTATAAATTAATCCAAAAACTTTATAACACCATTTTTGTTTCTTTTCATAATTATTATTATAATTTAAATAAAAACAAGCTTAAGTAATTCTTGATATAAAATAATTATAAAAACCAAAAGATAAAAAAAAAAAATTGAATTCTTAAAAGATGAATTTTTTTTTTGTAAAAAATAAATTATGAAAATCGATTAAGGTGAGATGTGTATAGTTAGAAAATTCAAAAAGGCACCAATAAAGAAGGATTACAAAGTATTGATTGATAGGGGGGATGAGTTCGCAGACATGGGTGAATTTAAAGAAGCTATAAAAATCTTCAATGAGGTTTTAAAAATTAACAATAAAGATTTTATGATTTGGGTTAAAAAAGGAAAAGCGCTAAAAGCTCTTGGAAAAGACGATAAAGCGCTTAAATGCTACATCGAAGCATCGATATTAAATCCAATTTCGCAATTAATAATGAATAATTTAAGGACTATTATTTAAAAGATAACTGCAAAGATATAAAATAAAGTGGTAAGATTGAGAAAAAATTATTATAAGATATAATCTTCTATACTGTCCCGCATTCATTAGTTATTTTGATTAAAATGTCGAGTGTAAGTTCGTTTAAATTAACCATAATCGAATTTAATTTCCAATTTATTTAAATTGACATTTGCATCATTTAAGATTTTTTTTTTATTTTTTTCAATTGAACGTGCTGAACTGTAGTCTTTGATGACGGTGATTCATCGTGGAAATCTTCCCCCGCAACACGTATTGTTACTGTCCCATCTTCACGCAGTTCGTCCACATAACTTCCTTTATGTTGTCCCCAAACTCCCACATCAGTATATTCACATAAATAGGCCATCTTGATGAGAGACCACTCATAGAGTTCTTTGGGGCGGTAAACTTTCGTCGGCGCAGATTCAAGCAAACCAATCCAGTCACGCTGAATAATAGCTTTATATGGGTCACCACTAGCACGATCTGTTGTTTGATTCCAGGTTGCTCCTTTATATTCTAAACAAGCCTTAATCCATACCCATGAACCTATACACTCTATAATGATATCGTCAGTTGATGGTCCTTTATCCTCAAAATGCCCAAGTGGACTGATCACATCTAATGCTTTAAGCTGCTGCAGCAAGTACTTCTCAAGATCTTTTGTATCCATCCCTTTTATTTTTTCCCTTTTCTCTTCTTTTTCTTCTTCACTTAACTCTTTCTTTTCTATTTCTTTTGGCTTTTTTCGCTTTTTCTCTTCTAAATCTTTTTTCTTTTTTCTTTTACAATATTCTACAAATCTTTTAGGATTATTAGCTTTACCAGACTTGTCTAATCCACCTAATTGATCCAAGAGACTTGCGGGGATATTAGTTCCATCTAATTTTAACTCTATCAAATTATCAAGGTTTTCGAAACCTTTAACCTCAGTAACATAAAAATTATAACTAAGGTCCAATTTTTGTAAATTCGAAAGTTCAACTAACCCTTGAATCTCAGTAATTTGATTATAACCAAGATATAAAGCTTGTAAGTTAGTAAGAGCGTCTAATCCTTGAATTTCATTAATTTCATTATTACCAAGATATAAGGCTTGTAAGTTAGTAAGAGCGCCTAACCCTTGAATCTCAGTAATTAGATTATGACCGAGAGTTAAAGTTTGTAATTGAGTAAGTTTCTCTAATCCCTTAATCTCCTTAATTCGATTATTTTTAAGCTTGAAAACTAGTAAGTTAGTAAGCGTCTCTAATCCTTTAATCTGGGTAATTTTATTATCTTCAAGATGAAAATATTGCAAATTAATTAGAGTTTCCAGTCCTTTAATCTTGATAATTTGATTATGCCAGAGATTTAAATGTTGTAAATTCGTAAGATTTTCCAACCCTTTGATTTCTTTAATCTGATTCTGGCACAGGGTTAATTCTCTTAATTTCGTAAGGTTTTCTAATCCGTTGATCTCGGTAATATCTGGACGATAATCAATACTTAACTCTTCTAAGTTAATGAGCTTATCTATGGAGATATCTACTTTAGGCGAGATGAGATGAGAGATCTTAGGATCATTAAAAATAACGTTAAAGAGTTGTTCCCTCAGAATTATTTCTTTAATACTTGTAACTCTTTTATGTCTACGATCCGGTACAAATCCGGATAAATTTAATTTTTTAAGTCCTACGCAAACCTTTTTAATTGGACATTTCTTATGAAGACTGAGATTTACAAATAATTTTCCGCAATAAGGACACTTTTCTTTCTTTTTTTCTGCCATAATAATTACCAATATAAAATTAAATTAGATCTAGTATTGAATCTCATAATAATTAAACTATTCTTTTGTTTAAGTTAACCATATATTAGTTTTCAAAAAGTCCTAGAAAATCCGGATTTTCCCTTAGAGATTGAAAATATTTAGAGTCCTTAATTGCTATAAATCCCGGATGCCCTTTTTTCTTAGCCTCCTTCAAGTAATAAATCGCTTCATTAATTCTTTCATTTTTGAGGAAATACCAAGCAAGATTTTCGCAAAAAACGGGATGCATTTCTTCCAGTTTATTCAAAGCATGGTTTATAATATCTTCGAACGTTTCATCCATCTTGTCAGCAACTATGTAAGTATCAGTCATATTAACCCAGAGAGACGGGATCATAGTATGGGATCGTTTCTCAGAACTAGGCAAATCTTGAGAAGGCATTTCAGATTTTACAGCTTTCCAATAATCTTTCGTTAATTTCAAAGCTATTTCGCTCGCTTCTTTTGTTTCTTTCCTATTCAAAGCATAAACCACATTGGAAAGGGAGTAAGGATATGCTAATACTTCTTCACTATTTAAAGACAAATCGAGATATTTATCTACTATATCATGACGACCAGTTAAAAAAGCAGCCATAAAAATACCAGTTATATACATTGGTTTAATTCCATTTCGTTCGATTGCTTTCTCGTAGACTGTTATAGTTTTATCCCACCTATTCTTACTTCCATAAAGATGTGGTAATACATCATATACTTTATCTGGACAATTATGAAAATCAACGGCTAATTCTAAAATCTGAATCCCCAATTCCACATTTGATTCCTTAGATTTTTGAACGATAGCATTCGTTTCGAAATCTGTCGGTGTTATTTTAACATTCGCTATATTATAGCCAACATTATACAATGCCATAGCTCTATTTTTCTTAGGGATATATTCAATTATCTCTTGTATATACTGAAATGGATTCTTTTCTGTTAATATAAAAATTAATCTAGCGCTTTCTGGTGAGGATTCAAAAATTTTGAGTATTATCTCAGAAGTAAAATTACATTCTTTAAAGAGCGTCGAAATCTCTTCCTTATTTAAATAATTTAAATATCCTTTTTTTGCTAAGTAAGTTATTACAGGAATATAACCACTTGCAAATCTTTTTGCAATTTCTTCTTTGAATACCCTCTTAGCAGCTGGATCTCCTGCCTCGGTTAATTTTTTCAATAAAGGAAAAGCCAAATTAGAATAAAGAAGACGAGTGTTGTAATCATTCTCTACCCATACTTGTAAATTTGAGCAATGCCCCCAAAACTCGGTTTCGGGAGGGATTTTGATCTGTTCTCGCTTACTCTCCATTGATCTGTCTAATTTTTCTGCCGCCTCGTCAATCGATTCAATTTCGTCAAAAGATTTAATTTCATCTATAGGAATATTTAATAATAAAAATTTACACTGTTTAAAAGGCTCGCCAGCTACATATATTACTGTCTTTTTACTTTCCAGTTTTAACGAAATATAATCATTAATCTTAAATTCTTGCATAATTTCACCCTAAAAATTAGTTTTATTCTAGGTTAATTTCATAAAATAATTTTAGACTATTATTTCTTACTAATAATATCTTCCAAAATTTCTCCTTTTGTTTCAGGAATAAAAAATGAAACGAAAAAAATGATAACTGGAAAAATTAAAAATAGTAAAAAGATTTCTCCTAAATTAAAATTAATACTCCATAAAAATGACATTAGCAAAGGGATGAAGATCATTCCAAAACTACTAGTAAGTCCAACAAATCCTACGGCAGTACCTCTGAGCTCAGTAGGATGTAATTCAGCAGTAATCAACGAGATAACTATTAAAATAATTGCATGACACATGCTTATTATTATTAATCCTATAATAATAAAGACCATATTGCTAATTAATACGAAGAACAAGGCGCCAATAATGAATAAAACTGTTGATATCTTTATAACGGCTTTCCTTCCCAATTTATCTGCGAGTGGACCACCAAATAAAAATCCAAACAAAAAACTTAAATTAACAAATATATCTACGAACGAAATAAAAACTAGTTCCCAATTTTTTTCTATGTAAAGATAATAAACGTAATAGAATCCTATTGTATTAAGCATCACAGAAATTGAAAATGTTCCAATAATACAAATAATTAAGTTCTTTCGGTGTTTATTTTGAAACAATTCTTTTAAATTCTTTTTATAGCTCTCCCTAAAGAATTTTTTGCCTTTATTCTTTTCGCTGGAAAATCTTTTAGTTTCTTTCATAAATAAACCTAATAAAACAACAATAACAATACCCGGTAAATTCACTATTATGAAAAGAAATCGCCAATTGTATATGGGTTGATAGAAGATGTACATTATATTCGCTAAAAGTGCACCTATCATTCCAAGTGCGGTTAAAACGCCATTGGCTCTTCCTCTATATCTTGCTGGAACTTCTTCCGCAAACATCATTGAAATTATATTTGCTGTAAAAATTGCGTTTAAGAATCTCAATAAAATCAAATATAACAAATTGGGGGAAAATCCAACTAGCACAGCAGTAATTGAGAAAAAAATACCCTGAATAATTATTATTTTTTTCCTTCCATAAATATCTGAAAGGCTACTAAGCATCATACCAATTAGGTATCCAAATGAGCAAATTCCCCCAATAATTCCTATAATAAAGAAATCAATTTCAAATTCTATAGAAATGTTAGGTGTAGTAAGAATAATTAAAGAAATTGTGTATATTTGAAAAAATAAGAGGACTGAAAAATATCCCAGTAAAAACGATAAATATCGGTCCCAATTTTCCCTTTCTATATTATTTGAATTTATTTCCATTAATTAAGGTCAAAAAATTAATATTTCGCTTTTTTTTCCTATTTTCTATTTCATAAAACTTTAAATAATGTTTATTAAACTTTTATTGTTATAGGACTCACAGCATCAACTACTCCAAATGTTGGGATACACCAATAATACATACAAAATCTTAGATCTTTATAAAAAGGTCTAGCAAAATTACTATGAGCTATATTGCCGGGAAAGAATAACCCTTCTCCATCAGATAAGTCTTTGCATACTGATTGTCCTTCTGTGTTAATGAGATATTGAGAAATGGAATAATTTTCATCGTCAATACATATAATATAAACTTCAGGATATTCTGGGTGAATATGAGGATATATTTCGATATTCCCTTTATTATTAGCTTCTAAATTTACGCTGGTTATTACACCTTGCTTTAAGGCTTCATTCGGTATGTTTGTATATCCTGACATGAAATATCTATTTTTTATAGCTGTCCATACGGCTCTATAAGTAGACATTTTATTTTTAGAACTGTTTTCCCCACGAGGTATAAACTTTTTAAGATCAAAGTGTTGCACTTCAAAACTAGCTTTAATAGGTTTGTCTATAGTGTAAAAATATAAGCATATCTTATATTGTTTATTTGATTTAGAGTCAGTTTTTATTTTTATTTCCTGCCCCGGAGATAGGAAAAAAATATCGAATTGGTGTAAATTATATGGCGTATCGTTATATATTAAAATAGCATCTCCGGATAATAAACACCCGTTTAATAACTCATTCCTTTCTGTTTTTACTTCTAAATCGTTATCAAAATAAAAATATTGCATTTTAGTATCCATAATTTCTCTTTCAATGATTCCACTTTTAGGATCCTCTAAATATAGAGAATAAAGTTGCGATTTTGTTAAGATTTGGTTTTGGGAGTTCATACTGTTCTGACCGTTCAATTTTTGAACTTTTTTATTTGTAATTTAACTATCTGATTAAATTTTTTGATTAATTATTGAAAAAGATTTATACTTTATAGATTTTTGAACTTTAAAAACGAATATTGCGGAAATAATTTAAAAAAAATCTGGTGGAACAACTCTCACATCTAGTTGCGACACTTCAGCGGAAGTAGCCCAGTGGTGGATTATACCGTAGGATTCATATTTCAATCCACCACAGCGAATGGAGCGAGTTGCGCGCAACTTGGTGATGTAAAGGAAGCTCGGGCTCATTCCCTTTCTTTCCTCCGATAAATTCAAAACGGTGGGAGCGAACGAGTCGTAATTTAATGGATGCCCTTTCTCGTAAGTAAAATGGTGGAAATAATAAAAATTGTAGATGCAAAAGCAGATAACGAAGAAAACAAAAGAAATCTAGAATGGATCGTAATAT
>JAUWBH010000073.1 GCA_030605085.1 Promethearchaeota archaeon
GAAAGCCCGTCCAGCGCAGTTCTGGATGACGCCCTTTCGGAGTAGAAAAGCATTCCCAAATTCCGCAACGGATGATGGGATAGAGGCGTTCGGACTAATGCCGCAAATAATTCAACAAAACATCGTTGATAATATTATTTGAAATAATTTGAATACCATTTTATTCATTTTAATAGTCTACCTATCTGTGAGGAAGAAATTATATGGTTAAATTATCTGATGAAGCAAGAAAGTTAATAGAAAAGTATCAGAAAACTGAAAAACAAAAAGAATTTCAGTTTGATTTTTTTGTGGATCAATCAAAATATGAAAAATGGGAAGATGTAGTAATTGGGACGGAAGGTTTCGGAGAAAGAACGTTTGAGGTAAAGAGAGAGGATATTGACGCCTATGTAGAATGCACCATGGAAGAGAACCAGGTTTTTAAGGACGAAGAATTCGCAAAAAAAACTCATTGGGATGGATTAATCGCACCTCCTATGTTCATAACACCTGTAGTTTTTTGGATTGCAGGAACTGGTTCTGGAAGTTGGATAAGAACGCCCGGAGCAATAAATCCTGGTCAAAAGATAGAATTCTATGAACCTATTCGAGTTGGAGATGTAATAAAAATTAGATCGGAAGCATATGATAAATATATAAAAAGAGGAAAACGATACCTTACATATTATTCGGAACTTACAAATCAAAGAGGAGAACTTGTCGCTAAATGGTGGGGGACATTAATACTCCCATTTTCTAAAGGTGAAGAGGAACATAAAATAGAAGGAGCTAAAAAATAACAGTATATAAAATGAGAGTGATGAAGTATTGTCTGAAAAATTAAAATTTGAGGAAGTAGAATTGGATTACGAATTACCTTACCTAAAAAAGGAAATTTCACAAGAATTCATTTCAATGTTTGGTTGTGGTTCCCTTGATTTCAATCCAATTCATATGGATCCAATTTGGGCAAAAAAGGTTAATCTTTTCGGTTTTGGCAAGACGATTGGTCATGGTCAATTAACTATAGCTCTTTTAACACAAGTAATTACCAATTGGTGCTATGCTGAAGGAGGTAAACTTAAGTCAATTGATATTAAACTTCTCTGGCCACTTTTCCCTGGAGATAATGTAACATGTGGTGGAAAAATAGTCGCAAAATATCCGAGAAAAAAAGAAATGAGTTTCGTGGACTTAGAATTATATGCAGATAACCAAAAAAACAAAAGAGTAGCTGTAGGTAAAGCTCAAGTATACTTATCCTAAATAACGATGTTAAACGGCAATTGGTATCAATATTTTAGGACGAATAGAGGTTATCGGTCGTAATCTTTTTCCTTCACTAGCGGTTAGTATTCAGGGGATGTTTAAGTAGAATTAAAAAAATATTGAATTTTCCAGAATTTCTTCTTTATTTCGAAAATATGACCGAAATCCATGCGTTCCATGGATTTAATTCTATATAAAGACCATATCTTTCAAGATTTTCTCCTTGATATATATAATTTTTCTGATTTAATAGGTCAATATTAGAATTATTCATAAATTTATATAATTACACTAATATTCTTAATTACATTAATTCTTTAGGGTAATTTCTAGTTGTCATATGAATGTTCAATTTTTTTATTAGTTTGTATGGGGCAAGGGCATATTCTGATAAGCCTTTGACGGTAACAGGACCACCTTGTTCACTAAGAGTCTTCTGTAATAAATTAATATCTAAATTTTTTGGAGTTACATTGTTTTTGATCGCTAGGGCGGCTGCCGTCCCTGCTGCTTGGCCTGTAGTCATGCAAGGTGCACAATACTTTAACCCTGCTATTGGTACGAGTTCAGCAGAAATTACTGTACCAGCAGCCATAAGATTATCAGTATTCTTTGAGATCAGGCAACGATATGGGATATCATATGGGAGTATATCGTAAGCAAATCTATGTTCTCCTTGTGGTCCAAAGACATCGGGTGGCATGTTGCTTACACCGATAGAGTCTTCGAAAACCCTTCCCTCACGCATATCTTCCACATTTAATATATATTCGCCAAGTAATCGGTGTTGGCTTCCTTTTATAGGAGCAACTGGCGTTTTCTCAAGGTAGGAATTCTCAAAACCAGGTAGTTTTTCCTTGAATAGATTGTGCAAAGACCTTGTTTGTTTCCTCATTTCTATTTCAGCTTTCGTCATTTCTTCAACCATCCAAGGACTATGACCTCTTGGTATGTTATAAAAGGGAGCCATTACCCATATCCTTCCACCTTTATAAACATCTTGAACTTCTGAAAGAATAGCTGCTCCACCTTCGAAGTAAAGCTTTCCTTCTCTCTTTGCTTCTTTAATAAGCCTTCTACCGCCAAACATTGCACCCCATTCTTTGGGATTTTCTTTCCTAAATGCGTTAAACTTAGCAAGATCTACTCCTCCGATAAAGAAGGCATATCCAAAAGCTACATGACGGCCTTTATTTGGTCCTGCTGGAAATCCTTCTTCACCTATATGTTGCGCTCCAGATTTCCATACTATATCTCCGTCTCCGGTGCAGTCTATAAAAACCTTCCCTAAAATTGCTTGTCTACCTTCTTTGCTTTCAATGATGATGCCTTTAAGTGAATTCCCTTCCCTTAAGGCTCCAACTGCAAAAGTGTGATAATACAGCTTAACACCAGCTTCTTCCATCATAATATCAAGAAGATACTTGTAGTACTCTCCATCAAATGTAATCCCCCAATTCCCCCAATATCCTTCCTCTGTACGAAGTATACGTTCTGGTAAGTTTTTTTCCCCGAAAGCGTCGATTAAGCGTTTTCTAAACCTACCTTTCTCACCTTTTGGCATATCCTCAGGTGGCTTTACTGCTCCTTCCTTATCAAGACGATTAATGATCTCCATCATAATTCCTCCATGCAACTCAGTATCAACAAATGTAAACATTGGATTATAACACTTTGTCTGCATCCCACCTAAGGAACCAAACCTCTCCAGAAGAATTGTTTTGGCTCCATTTCGTGCAGCTGCTAAAGAAGCCCCTATGCCTGCTGGACCTCCCCCGACAACTATAACCTCAGCTTCATCAAGCACTTCAAATTCCTTTTGAGGTTCAATAATTTTACTCATCCAAACACCTTCATTCATACATTTACATGCAAATAGATTAATTTAATACCTCAAAATCTTAATCAAATTTATAAATATTGATTAGTCTAAGATTTGAGCTATTAATTAAATTTCGACAATCAAATTATTAAAGCTTTTCTATTATGTTTTTTTTAAATAAAGGGAAGAAGGCTTATATATACCCAAAAAAAACAAAAGAGTAGCTATAGGTAAAGCTCAAATATATTTACCCTAAATCACGATGTTAAACGCTTGATATCAAATATATGTCCGCTCCATGGAGATAACTCAATGTAGAGCCCATAAGTATTAAGATCATCGCCTTTATATTTATAGACTTCTTGAGTAAGTAAATCCGTGAAGATCCACTCATTAGTCCCGAAATCTATTCCATCAATTCGAACATGCCCTTGAGCCGGGTCTTGACTAAAATTAACCACAGTAAGTTGACGGCGTTCGTTAGTCCACCATTGGTATGAAATTATACTTGATTTATCACCGGTAATAGGTTCAACTCCGCACAGAGACCATGTACCGTTGGAAAACTCTTTTCCTGGGATAGCTATCAATAATCGTTTATAAAAATCCATAAGATTTGAATTATCTTCTTCGATTATTCTTCTACCTAATTGTACAGGTAGTTTTATTTTATATCCACGCATCTGTCCTTCGTGAATTAATCTTGCTCCTGGTAATGTTAATGCGATAATAGCAGCCGTACGGGATTTTTCTTTTCCAAATACTTCTAACGCTCTTTTTTCGTCATGGTTTTCTATAAATCTGACAAGTTTTCGTTGGTAATCCCATTCTGCTTGGAGATGTGTTCGAATTGCTTGAGCATTATCATGAATCATACGATCATATAATGTTTTATCGTAACAAAAATCGAAACCTTCTTGTTGGAGTTCCCATTCCATATTCCAATATACTTCTGCCAAGAATTTAAAATTCGAAAATTTTTCTCGGACAGCTTGAATTACTTCTACCCAAAATTCTTTCTCTGGAATTGTCCCTGCTCTCTCGCCCCAAGTTTGAGAAAAAACACGGTTAGTCATAAGCATAGCCATATCACAACGAACACCGTCACATTGTTCAGCAATATTTAACAATGTATTTATAGCCTTTTGACGCGCCTCGGAAGAAAACGCATTGATTTGAGCAGAATCAGTCCAGCTTGGGAAATATGGGTCTTTACCGTTCGCATAAATTTGCCCTCCTACGGAAAAAAAATCGTTGGGACGAGTCATTAGTTCTTCTAAGGTTCCTTTAATGAATAGATCAGACTTTTCTAAGGTCCAAAGATGATCGACAGCAACATGGTTAGGGACATAATCTAATAACAAAAGAGAACCTCGATTAGCTAATTTCTTACGAAAGACAACTAAGCCTTCTTTGCCACCAAGGTGAGAATCCACATGATAATAATGGACGGCGTATGGAGAGCCAACAACATCATCCGTGCTAAAATATCTCAAAGCTTTGCGATATTCTTCTTGTAAATCGGGATGTTGAATTGCGATATCTCTACCTTGCGGACTCCGTTCCCATACCCCCATAAGCCAAATAGCATTAAATTGACTAAGTTCCTGTTCGAAAATTTCTTCCGGAATATTCGTCAATGTAATTTCACGATTGTATATTTCTGATAAAGTGTGGAGCCAGGGCCAAGTGTTTATTTCGTATATTTTTGGATGATTTGGCCATGTTATCGATTCAATTTTCAATTTAATATACCCAAATAATAATCAATTTTTTCTTAATTAATTATTAATTAAATAAATTTATCAACTATTTATTTTAAACTATTTAACTTGAAATCTTATATTAGTTTTCTCCTGTATAGGGAATTTTAAAAATTCCATTTAAAAAAAATCTGTATAACTAGGTGAATCTTGAGATATGTAATGTAAAATATATTTAAGGTCCTTTTTGGCGGATTCAGACCATTCTATTTCAACCATTTTTCTGCCAATTTTTTGACTTGTTCATGAGAATACGTTCTACCTTGAGCGATATCTTCTTTAGCTTTTAGGAGCTTTTGTTTGACATAAAGATGATATATTATATCATCTAATGTTACATCATCAGGGAGTTCTTCAATGAGCGAAATGACTTCCTTTTTTATAGAATTAGTTGTTGTCATGTTAAATCAATAATTAAATAGTAAATTAGATTTATAAAATTATTTTTAAATAATCTTAAAATACTCAATCATTTTTTATCCATTGGCTTTATTCTATACATGTCAATGTCAAAACCAGGTCCAAATTATTAGTTTATTAAAAAACTTATCATAGTTTTAACTTTTGTTCTAATCATCTTAAAATTTCGTTATACAATTTTTCGATAAATCCGTTAAAATCGCCCTTAGTAAATTTAACATTTAAATCGGCATTAATAAGTTTGGAATATTTTCTTCACTTTTGTAGACCGGAACTATTTTTATCCTTTCTTTTTTCCTAATTTGATAGGCTGCTTGCCATTCACCTTTTATAGCCTCAGAGATCATAGAATTTTCGGAACAAAAAAGGAGAAAGACATTGCTTTTTTCAAGAGTCTTTTCCATAAACTCTATTGTGTTTTCTTTTTTCCCTAGATAAATTCCAACAAGGAATATTCTTTTTTACATAAGAAATTTAAATTGTTTAAATCTCAACTTGGAATGGAATACCTACAACTTTACCTTCAAGAACCTTATCGCCCTTCTCGTTAAAACATTCCATTGAGAATGCAACTCTACCATTCTCGCGATCAACTTCAGTAACTACCCCTATAGTATGAATAGTTTCTCCAAAATAAACTGGTTTTAAGAATTTGAACTCCATTGTTTCGGCGAGATATCCTGGACCGGGAAAAATGTCGCCACCAAAATGGCAGATCATTCCTCCAACGAGCATTCCGTGAACAATAGGTCGTTTGAATCGAGTATTTTTAATGAAAGGGCCATCAAAATGGTATGGATTATGATCTCTGATTAAATTTGCCATGTTTTCAGTTTCTTCCTTAGTAAATGTGTGAGAGAATTCTCGTTGCATGCCAACTTTAAATTCATCAATAGTTCGACCTATTTTCATATCTTAACCTTATATATACAAATGTAAACTAATGAATAAAGAATGATAAACAAATAAAATTAAATATACCTTATAGTTATATTAATACTAAAGAAAAATTAATACTAAAGAAAAATTTTAAGAAGTTCGTTAAAAATGTCAGAATCAGAAAAGGAAGCCTTGAGAAAACTAATCATGTTAATCTCGGACCTGCGTGCTAAAGACGAGAAAAGATACGCAGCTCATGTGAATTTTATGAACGAAACCATAAAAATGATAAAAGCCATTGAGTCGCAAATGAATAAGCATTGGAGTACGGTGTTAGATTCTTTAAGTAAGTTAAATAAAAATATAAACGCTAATTTAGAGTCGTTACTTTCGGGAATTAATCCTCAAGGATTAAAAGAAACATCTCAATCGTTGAACGAAATTATGAGCACATTGAACAGAAATGTATCAGCACTCAATTTAGAAAAAATCGTTTCAGAACTAAAAATATTACAATCTGGTACCTATCAAGTTGCAGCTATCGCACCAGCCGCTGCACAACAGCAAACAGGACCAGAACAGATAACCGTAGGCGCTGGTTTAAAACCTTCTGGTCTAAAGGCTCCTGGCGGGGTAGTAACAACCTTGAGCACACCAACTTCAGAAGGAGAAGGTGAATGGGTTGATCCACACGAAGCTGCGAAGAAGAAAAAAGAGAAGGACGACGAACCACATCTGCTTAAGCCTTCAGATCTGTGGAAATAATTAATTTCCTCATTCTTTTTCTATTTTTGAGCGTTTTACTGAGAGATTATTCAACTAAAAAAATAAACTACTCAATTAGTCGAATAAGTTCTCTCTAATTCTTCTACTAAGTGATTAATTGCGTCTTTTGGATGCCTTCTCTTAATTCTGTTGTAATCTTCGCTCCAAACCCGTTTGATTGCCGAACGTATTGTATTCTCAGAACAATTAAAAATAGGATTATTAGCCATCATTTTAAAATCAAAATGTTTATACTTTATTAGATACGACAAAAACCTAGGCTTCCAATAATATTGATCATTTGCTTCATGAACGCCTAAACCTAAAACATTAAGTATATATAATCTAGCATATTTAGTAGTAGAAGCATCGATACCAGCAACTTTGCTAGTAAACTTCAAAATCTTTATCAAATCGTCTGTACTATAACCTTTATATAAAAGTATCTTAAGAAACTCAGCATCAATCTCTCTTGGAGTTGCGCTTGACAATTGAAGTTCATCAAGCAATCTAGCGTTTATTTTGGGATAAACCATATAAATCCGCCTTAAATAATCAAAGAAAGCTTTATATTTCTTACCTTGACTAGTAAAAAAACTATAAGAACTAGCCCAGATCTTTTTAATATTGGGGTATATGGCATTTTCAGTAATTAGTTTAGGACTAAAAACGCTTTTTATGTCATCTGGTAATAAATTATGTTCTGATTCTAGCCGAGAGTTAAATATACCACTCATTTCCTTAGAGGAAACCTCTGCAATTATACATTCTATAATTCTAGGCTTATAATGGTATTCAAGCTTTGCATGATGCCAGTCCATACATAATAAATCGGACACCCAATTTGCCATTGTGTGCTTGTCAGTGATACTTTTCTCAAGAAGGACGGCAGCTTCTCGCGACTCGCAGCCGATGTCTATAATCCATTTTAAAAACTCTTCGTCCACTTCCCTTAAAGATAAATTATCTTTAATTAAGTCTTGTAACAACTTGGAGTTTAATCTCGGGTAAACTCTGTATAGCCTCTCAGCTTGTCTGTAGGTAATACCCAAAAGCCTCTTTATTAATGTATGAACATCTTTTACATCATGTTAGAACAACATCTAACTTTTTAGCTAAATTTAAATAGCTCTCAGTAAGAGTTTGCCTTCAGATTTATGGAAATAACTGTTTCTATAAAAAACTATATTTTCCATTCTCCTGTGTATAATTCCTGAACAAGAGAATAAATCTACCTTCCTTTAATCATCTCCATAAAAGCTCCTAATCGGGTATTGACTTGTTCTATATTTTCACCAATTTTGTTAAAGGTAAGTACTGTTGAGGGGATTTCCTCTCTTCTTAATTTATCTTTTAAAAGCCTATAACAGTTGGAAATACTATGGCATCCAAACAATTGAATAAAAACAAGTCCGTCTACATTTAATCTTTTAGCCAAGTTTAAATAAGAATCAGTTAATGTGTCGTTATCGCAACCCATGTTTTTGGAATTCGCATTCATGAGAAATTGAGCGTAATCCTCAATAGGATTAGAATTATTCGAAACTGGTATCTCTTCTAGGAATCCAAACATATCCCAATCAGCGTATATGGCTCTTCCACCTAATTCGTATATAAATTCGTGGCTTTTAGGTTCCCATCCACCAAAAATAGGCGTAACAAGAATTCTCGGCATTTTGGAAACATCCATTCCAATTCCTTTTTTGATTCGTGCTCTCATTTCATCCAATAAACCAGATATGTTTTCGAGATATCTATTTACATTAGAATTGTAATCTTGAAAACTTATACTGAGTAAAGAAAGAATAGTTGAAAGTGTGATTGGATTACATGGGTAGAAATCTGAAGCACTTATATCGTAAATAATGGTTTTATAAAACCTGCAAATTTGATTTCGTATACGAAATTGTTTTCTTAAACTATTATCATTACATTCATTCCCTGTTACATCTTCTAATTCCGTGATTGCGTTCGAAATATTGCTAGTTAATATTTCTAAAGCGTTACCAATATTTCTTGGAGGGATCTCAACCCATATTTGCTTGGTGGGATTTTTAATCGTCTTTAATGCCTCTAAATATTTATTATACGCACTGCACCGAATTGTAAAATCTAAATTAGCGTCTAGATTTTTTCCTTTTGACATATGCATGCCATACAGGCTTTTAATTCCGTAACAAAAGTCTGTTGAGATTCCGCTTTCTACTCCTAAATCGTACATTTCGTTATATTTCTTGTTGATAGTATCGATTACATCGTTAATAATTTTATCAACAGTTTCGTTAATACTTTTTATATCCAGTTTTTTTAAGAAACCTAAGAAATTACTTACGCTTTGCCATCCAAAAAAGCTACTTGCAGAACCTAATGCGACTAAATAGTTATTTATTTCGTAAATTTCCATTCTTATGGGAAAAACGGGTATTGATCCGCTCGCAAAAGCTAAATCAGAGAACGGTAGTGCTACACCGATTAGTTTTTTCTTTTCTCTAAATTTTTTTCGTTTTAAATACGAATTACCTGAAAGAAGATTGTATGCCATTTTAAGCATTGAAGTGAAATTAACAACATCATCAGCCATGTAACTCATTTTTATATCATCTCCAAAAACGCTTCAATTCTAGTTGAAAGTTGACCGCGATTAGCTCTACTATAATCGCGTTCCAAATTTAAGACTTGAATATTTTTCTTTTGTAATCTTTCTTTTAAAAATGCAGACATAATCGAAATGTGGTCGCAAAACTTAATGATATGGTTAATTACGCCTAACCTTTTACCAGTTTTTTGCTTGTACTCTTAAACTTTTTTTTCTATCTGATTAGTTTTATTTTCTAGATAGTTTGGAATGGTATGATCTCCATTTTTGTTGTTTTCAAATCGATGAACTAGGAGGTCTAAAGGATTTATGTTTGAATTTAGAATCTCATCATCAAATATTTGTTCCATATAATTATCCCCAATCCAAGTATCGAAATACACGATGTTTCCCCCGCCCTCTTCAATTAATTCGTTAAGATAATCGTTAATAAAAATGGAGCAACCCGTTAATAGAAGGTCTTTTGTATTATTTAATTGTTGAGGTTTATTATCGTGACAATCTTGAATTATTGACTCTAATTCAGGAAGAAAATTAGGACCAAACAATATTGCTTTTTGAAGAATTGTTAATTTTTCTCTTCCTGAAATATGTAAACTATTAAGTTCCGTAAGTTTTTTTTTAAAGTTATTAAATTTTTTAATACTTTCGAGCAGTTTCTCGTCGGTTATTTTAGTTTTTGTAATATTTTCAAGTTGTTGCTTAAAATCTAATAATTCTAACTTGAAATATTTTAATGCGTTCTCGTTTAGAGAATACGAAATGTAAAAATTTAACCGAGGTATGTTAAAATATTTTGTAATGATCTCTGAAGCACAGATATTTGAAACGCAATGATTTGATACAAGAAAGTAATCAATCAATTCTAAAAAGCTAAATTGATTTGGTTTTTGCGAAAAGAGCCCGATACAGCTCTGAGCAAAGCTACAAGTACTCGGAGGTAAATAGTCGTGGCTTGAATTCATTAATTCGTCATTACCCGCAAAGATCATATTTAAAGGAATAAGATCCGCTGCATCGATAAGCTCTTCAGGGATATTATCGTGTCCCATAAAAGCAATTATTTTTTTTCCTTCGGCTTTTTTTTCTTTTAAATAAGTATAATAATCTGATAATAATTCCAAATCTTTCATTCTCTAATCAGAGTATACTATTTTTATTTAAATTTATGAGATTCAAAATAATATGTTGATTATTATTAGAAAAAGAGTATTTTACTTGTTTTGATAAAATATTCTACTATCAATTAAGAAGAAATTTATTTATACTCGTAAAGTGATTGATTATTTAGTTTATTGATTTAAATAAAATCTATTTTTTTAAATAACATTTAGAAAAAATAAAATCTTAAAAAAAAACCATGGTAAAGATCGAAATTCATTGCCCCAAATGTTCAAAAGTAGCCAAAGTGGATGTAGAAGAGAATGTTTTAAAAAGCAGCAAACGAGGTATCTCCGCAATTAATATTTCAGCTCTCATCTGTGATCATACATTTATTGCTTATATTGATAAAAATCTTAATGTTAGGGATTATTTTATAGCAGATTTTACGGTAGAACTTCCTCAGATTGAATTAGCACAAATTTCAGAAGAAAAAATTCATAGTAAAGATCTTGTTGATGTGTACTTACTCACATTAAATTTAAGTGCTCTCTGGCTAACTAATATTCTACGAGCATGCTTTTTCAAAAAAAAAATACTAGTAATAAATGATTTAAGTTCATTAGATCCTCATATTATGAATTTCATTAATTTTATCTTTCAAGATACATTTGATATCGATATTACAATAAACCAAAATGCGAATTACAAAAGATTTAAGAAAAATTACAAGGACCATATAGTGATTGATAAAGATAGTATAATTAACGATAAAGAAAGGATTTTATCTCCAAAATTGACTAAAATTGAACGGTCTATTGTTCAAAAGTTTTTTGCTGAAAGCGAACCAAATGTTAGCTTAATTGTATTAAAAAACGAGATTTCAAAAGCCTATAAATTATCAAAAGACCTTGAAGCATACTTAAAAGATTACAATAAGCTCTCTGAATTAACTCCTAAATTAATAAGTACATTTTTAACAGAGAAATACGATCAAAAATTTAGCGATTTATACTTGAAATTTTTAATCAAGATACTCAAATATTACTTCGAAGTTGACTTTTCAAATATCTTTAATTTAGATACTTACATTAAATGGAGTTGGTTTCTAAAATAGAAAAAAGATTTATGAAAATATTTTTAAGTAAATAAATCCAAATAGTGTAACATCTAATAAAACATACCGTATTTGTATTAAATTGACGAATGAGATTTTAACTTGGTTAAATGGTGTAAGTGCCTTATTATTAATCTGTTCTGCATGGATTATGGCAATTATAACCTTAAAATTCTATTTTGAACAAAAAAATAAGAGACAAATTAATATTTTTATATTTTTAGTCGCAGTAGCATTAGGTTGGACAGGTATTACTATAACATTTTTATCTGTGGCGATATATGGCTACAATCTACCTTTCGTTCGGGGCATAATAAGCTACTTTTCTTATTCTACAATTCCAATTGGATCGTGTGCATTAATTTTCTTTACTTGGGATGTTTTCGGTTCTCCCAAAAATAAAAAAATTATAATAGGCGGATTTTTAGGTCTTTCTATTGTTTATTATATAATTCTCTACACTACCTTCCAGCAAACAGTTGTCTGCCCTGAAGTTCCTAAAGGTGAAATCTACGATGATTGGATTAACCCTACATCACTTATTTTTTATTTTATATTGATATTAATTTCAATTACCGCTGTAGTTACGGGTATTGGATTCAATAAGTTTAGAAAAATGACATCTGGTGACTTGAAAAAAAGGGGCATGTTTATGATCCTATCTTCGTTATTTGTTGGTTCTGGTGTTTTACTAGATACCGTTGTTTTAGGTTCTATAATACAACCTCACGAGTATTTTCTGTTTATTGTCAGATTCTCGGTGATCTTCGGTGCTTTCTGTGCATTTTGGGGGATGAGACCCTCTAAATAAAACTAAAAAGAAAAGAATTTATTTTTTTTTTTAAATTTTTATCCCTTAACTATAAACAATCTAATGGTTTTGAACTACTCCTCCCTAAATAAAGGGAGGAGATTCTTTTTTCATAGAAAATTGCCTAAACAAGAATCGAGAATCTCGATAGGTCTTACATCTTCTCCAAAAGCGTGACTTCCCGTCGTTCCAACGGTAGTGGTATCATTACTACGAATGATCGTGATGTTTCTTTCTTCTTCTAAAATTCTCATTCCTTCGGCTTTCAGATTTTTGGACGCGTTCTCGTCCCTATCGTGAGTCGTTCCACAAAAAGAGCACGTCCAAACTCTATCCTTTAATTCAAGGTCATTGGTTTTCTGACCGCAGTTTGAACAGATCTGGCTCGAAGGAAAGAATCTAACTACCAAAACGAAATGCTTTCCTAACCATTCCATTTTATATTTCAAATACATCTTGAATTGATGCCACGAAAAATCTAGCGTCACGGATTTTGACAGTCCAGAATTAAATTTCTGCATTCCTTTAACATTTAGATTCTCTAAAACGATGACATCGTAATTATTGGTTAATTTACGGGTAAGCTTATGCGTCCAATCCTTTTTTCGATTGCAAATTTTATCGGAATGTTTCGCTAATTGTAATCTCGCTTTTTCCCGATTCTTAGAACCTTTCTGCTTTCGCGAAAGTTCCCTATGAATTTTTTTCGTTTTTTTCTCTTCTGAACGATAGAATCTCGGATTTTTTAATCTAATGGCATCATTCACCAAGAATTCTTTTGCCGACATATCGAAAGCAATTACATCTTTTTCGTATAGTACTCGTTTAGGTTCAATGTCTTCTTGGGTTTCTAAGGTTAGCGAAACAAAAAACTTGTTCGACTTCGTCTTGCTCACGGTAGCGTGTTTTATTTTTTCCGAAAAAAACCTTTCGTCCTTATAGTTCAGCCATTTTAATTTAGGTAATTTTAGTTTCTTTCTTTCAAAATCTATCTTGATGTTTCCGTTTGTTTGCTTGGTCGTGTAACTTTCCTTTCCCTTCTTGGATTTAAATCTCGGAAAGCCAACCTTTCTTCCTTTTATCAAACCTTCATAAAAATTAGAAAAAGCTTCTTGCAAGTGTTCCCTCGAAGATTGGAGGGCTATTGAATCGGCTTCTTTTAGAAACGGATACTCCTCTTTGTAGCGTTTTTCCGCCTTATATTTATAATTTTTTAGCTCTTCCTTGTCGTCTTTCAGTCGCTCGTAGACTCCATTTTTTTCTGCTAACATTTGATTGTAGAGAAAACGACTACATCCCATCATTTTGTTAATCTGTATCCGTTGCTTCTCATTAGGATATATCCTAAGTTTTATGGCTTTAATCATCTATACGTTAAAAAAGAAAAACATATGGTTTAATGGTTTATAGTCTGACGGTTTAGTGATTTCTTAAAAAAAAAAGTACAATTCATCAGGAGTTTTCTTGAATAATCACGATAAATAATACAAATTTTTAATTTTGATTATCATATGCTATTAAAGCAGCTCCTATCGCTCCTGTTAGTTGTGCAGCGTTTTCTCCATTAAGCATTGGGGATACAACTTCAAATCCTAGTTCTTCTTCTAAATATTTTTTAACAGCAACATTTTTAGCTACCCCCCCGCAGAAAACCAATAAAGGAGCAACACCTATACGTTTGGCCATCCCTGCTACTCTGCGAGCTATTGATTTGTGAATTCCCGCAGCAATGTCAAATTTAGAAGCGCCTCTTGCGAAAAGCGAAATCACTTCACTTTCAGCAAACACCGTACAAGTTGAACTAATCGCGCCAGGCTTCTTCGATTTTAATGCTAATGCTCCTATTTCTTCAAGAGATACTTCAAGAGCGTTTGCCATTACTTCCAGAAATCTGCCCGTTCCTGCGGCGCACTTGTCGTTCATTTGAAAATCTATAACATTACCGGTTTTTTTTGAAATAACTATTGCTTTACTATCCTGTCCCCCTATATCTATTACAGAATGCGCATCTGGGAAAAAATACTGAACTCCTTTAGCATGTGCAGTAATCTCAGTTATACGGTCGTCAGCAATGTCAATTGAATTTCTACCATAACCCGTACTCATGACATACACTTCAGATCTTTTTAAATTATTTTTTTCTAATAAATCATCGAATAGATTATGACCTATTCGTTTAAAATCATAAGTAGAACGATCGACTCGGAAATCAACCATCTTCTTACTATCGTCGATTAAAGCCAGTTTCGTTGCCAACGAGCCGATATCAATACCAATCGTTTTCAATTTTATCTTCCTAATTATTTTGACTAATTAAATTTATTTGTTACGAGTTCTAAATTCAATATTTTTTTAGGAAAATAAAATATTTTTATTAAAGGTTATCAATATCATTAGAGTATGTAAAATATTATTTTAAATGCGAATTCTCAAGGTTAATATGATGCAATTCGTGTGATCAATTATGATTTAAAAATTACAGCATAATAACATAATTTTAATAAAATTGATATCCTATAATATAACATATGTAGAATCAAAAAATTTTAACGAAACATTTGATAAAAATGAATAAAATTAAAGAGCAAATAATTTCTATGTTAATTGAGCATTCTCGTGTTATTTACTCAGTAATTAGCGACATGGGCGTCTTTTATACATATTGGGCAGAAAATAACGAGGAGAGTCTTCAGAATAAGAAGAATAAAATGATATTAACCGAAGAAGATGGAGATGCCATTAAAATTCAGCTTATTAAAAAATTTGCCGAAGTTGGAGCCCAAGGATTTGGTGATTACATTGCGTTAATTCTAAGATTGGATAATGTAATAAATTCCGCACTAGAATTTGTTGACATCTTAACTTATATAGATTATAAAATAAGTGATAAGATAAAAAAACAATATCATAATTTACTTAACGATATAATTAAAATGGCGGACATTCTAAAAAAAGCAATCAAAAATATGCGAGATAATCCTCAAGAAGCATTTGACAACACTACTTCTATACACGAGATAGAAAACGAAATTGATTTGGTCTTCCGTAGATTCTTATCCGATTTATACAATGACCAAGAATTAGATATTCGAATACTTTTAAGGATTCGAGATAGCATTATGGTCTTAGAAGAACTTGCCGATCGAATTCACGATGTGGCTGATCTGATTAGAGTTTTGCTCTATCAATAAATTGCTTCTTTTTCTTAGATACTATTTATAAATAGCTAAAATTAATGTTTATGGTTTAAACCATTCGAAAAAATAATAAGTTGCAGTTAAAGGATTTGCAATTACAAACTTTTTCCTAACTGAGGTTGCCAAACGCCCAGCTCTAACCATATCCGTTGCAGTTATTTTCGAATCGTGAGGTAATACATGCACAATAAATGGGGAATGCTCTAATCCGGGACCTTTTCGGTATACAACGAAATCCGCCCCAAATTTAAGACCTGGTCTTGGTATATAACCTTTTTCTCTTAAATCTTTATAAATAATATATTTTTCCTCAAATTTATGGTGGATTTTTTCACCTATTTCATAAAGTTCTTCTGCACTCAAGTATTTATTCGTTTTAACATCAAATATGGTGATTTCCTTCCGTTCTAATAAGTAGTAGGCTTCTATAATCGATAATTCTGATGGCTTTGAAAAATACTCTAATCGTGGCTTATTAATCCCGAGGGGCGAGCCAAAAAATCCCTTTTTTACGTATAGATATGATGCATAAAGAGGATTAAAAACAATTATTCTTGAATTAAGAAATTTAGCAGGAATCCTTTTAGGGATATCTTTTTCTTCGTCAATATCGTCGAGCGATATTTGACTATCCATCTCTTTACTCATCATTTAGAATTATTTACAATAATTTATTAAATCTACCAAATTTTTTACAATTTGATTAATTATTTAAATTTCGAAATTAATACTTTAAATAGAGAGATCTTAAAAGTATCGGTGTTGAGTAAAGACGATAGTAAGAAATGCAGCCGTTGCTGGAAGCTTTTACCCCCGTAATAAATCAGATCTAATTAGAATTTTGAAAAACTCTTTTGAGGATCAAGATTTTGGACCTGGCGAGAATGTCCATACTTTAAATGTTGAAAGAGCTACAATAGGAGGAATATCTCCTCATGCTGGTTATATTTATTCCGGATGCGCGTCTGCTTTTACGTTTTTAAATTTGTTCAAAGAAAAAATTCCTGATACCGTCATAATATTAGGTACCGATCATGTTGGATACGGAAAAGTAGCCTTAATGGAAGAAGGAAAGTGGGAAACCCCATTAGGGGATTTAGAAATTGACTCCGAATTATCTAATTCGATATTGAAGATCAGCAAAAGAATAATAGGAGATGATTCAGCATTTTTAGGATTTCCATTTGGAAGAGAACATAATATTGAAGTTCAATTACCATTTATTAAATATTGTGCTAATAATAAGGAGGTAAAGATTGTACCAATAAAAATCTCAATAAAAAACTATAACATTCTGGAAGAGATATCCACCGATATATCAAGTGCAATTAAATCTTTTAACAAGGATATTGTAATTGTTGCATCTTCAGACATGACTCATAAACAACCAAGAAATATATTAAATCCAAAGAAAGATTTGGATGATATGCGTAAAATGGACAACGCTGTTATTGAAGCATTTGAGGAATTTGATCCGCAAAAAACTCTAAAAGTAGCGCTAAACACTTCTGTCTGCGGACCACAAACTATTACTACCTTGATGTTAACATGTAAAAAATTAAACGGTACTAAATGTAAAGGTCTTAAATATTATATGAGTTATGAAAAAGGCGGAGGATCTGGACCCTGTGAATATTCAGTAGGATACTTCTCGGGAATTATTATAAAGTGAATAAATTATAATTTAATATAAAAATAAAATAATAAAAACAAATGAGAAAAATGGCGGAAGAAAAAAAAGATGAAGATTTTATTAGTATGTTAAGAAAGATGAAATCTGACACGAAAAAACCCTCAGCAATTGCAGAAACTTTAGAAAAACTTGAAGAAATGGAAAAAAAAGTACAGTCTTTAGAAAAAGAAAAAGATGAATTGAAGCAAAAAGTTAAATCACTAACATTAAAATTGACTCTAAGTGAGCCTTCAAGCACCATGACTCAACAAGCATCTCAATCGGATTCGCAAATAAATCGCGCTTTGGTTGAAGATTTACAGTCTAATTTATTAAAAAAGAAAGCTCAAATTCAAGATTTGGATAAAAAAATCACTTATCTCAATTCTAAAGCTGAAGAATTAACCGCAGAAAACGAAACCTTAAAAATTAAACAAAAAGAAGCGGATTCCGTAGAAAAAAAGCGTAAAACTCAACCAGCATCCCCTTCTGATTCTGCTATTATGGATAAAGCATTAGTTGATAATTTAGCATCAGAATTAACGAAAAAAAAAGCTCACATTTTGGATTTCGAGAGACAAATTAAGACTCTTAATTCTAAAGTTGAAGAATTAAGCGAAGAAAACGAAGCTTTTAGATTAAAACTAAAAGCCGCGGTTTCAGTAGAGCAAAAACCTTCAGTTGCACAAAAACCTGAAATCCAACCTTCTGGACTCCCAACTGATTCTCCTGAACTAACTGCTATAAATAAAGCATTATTTGATAATTTAAAATCAGAATTATCAAAAAAGAATGTTCAAATTTCAATGCTCAATTCTAAAGTTGAAAATTTAATCAAAGAAAACGAATCTTTGAATGAACAATTAATCAAAAAAATGAAGGTGGCTCCAGTAGATTATGTGATCCCCATTCAAAAACCAACACCAAAAGAGCCAGAACCAACTCAAGCTTCAACGAAAACTTTAGAACTCTTAATTCAAGACCTTCAAACGGATCTAAATAAGTATAAGAAAATCGTTGAAAAATTAAAACAAGAGAACATAAAACTTAAAGCAAACCAAAGGGCTGGAGGTGAATCTAAAGTAACGGAAACCCTTAATACCGAAAACGCTAAACTTAAGGAAGAAATTTCAAAATTAAAAAAAATCGTGGAAAAGCGAACATCAAAACCTTTTCTTGATGCCCAAAATAAGATAAAAGAACTTCAAGAGAATTTAGAAGAAAAAGATAAAGAGATATTAGAGTTAAAAGCTTCCAGTCCCATTGAAGGAGCAACTCCAAGCGGAGGTCCTATGTCAGGTTTAATTGATGATTTGCAAAATAGAATTAATAAGTTAAAATTAGCGCTAAGCGAAAAGAATAAAGAAATTGAAGAGTTGAAATCGCAACTTAGTTAAAAATAACTTAATTATTCTTATATCATTAAGAAAAACGCACAAGAAAAATCATACAATGAACAAGCGTTTTCCGCAATTTTTAAAATAATTTTTAACTAATATTTAGTGGATGATTTTTATACTTAAAAATACCTTCTTATATAAAAAAATAAAATATTTTAAAAATTATTTAAATTAGATGAGTTTTCAAAAAAAAAATTTGCCTTCGATTTTTTTTATTGGACACTTCGCAATCGACACTATAATTAGGTTTCAGATTGAAAATGAACCAACTGTAGGTGGAAGCGTTTCTTTTGGCTCATTATCTTTAAGAACTTATACCAAAAATGTTAAAATTAGTGTAATTTCTAATTTGGGTAGTTTAAATTTCGATAAAGCCTTTTTAGATTCATTAAAAGATAAGAATATTGATTTAAAGGGTCTAAAATGGACTGAAACACATAATACAAATTTTGTGATAGATTACTTCAATCACTCAAGAACTTTAACTCTCAAATCAAGAAGTCCTGATCTTAAATTTGAGGACATACCAAAAGAATTTCTCAATAATCCCCCTGATATAATTGTATTAGTCCCATTATGTAACGAGATTTCTTACGATTATGTGTCTGCTATAGTAGAACACTTCCCTGATGCTTATATCGGAATAGACTTGCAAGGGTTCGTCAGAAAGATTACAAATGGTACCGTTTCGGTGGTTCGTGATGAAAAAATTATATCTAACATGGAGAGAATAATAAATTTAATTGGTGATAAGCTTGTATTGAAAGGTTCTGAAGAAGAAGTGAAGATATTATCTGGTAAAGAAGTCATATACGAAGCTATGTATCATTTTAATTATTTAAAGTTTAAAGGGATTTTTATTATGACTTTAGGAGAAGCGGGGTCATTAATTGTAAAACAAGGGCAAAAAATGCTAAAGATTCCGGCATTTAGATCTAAAGGTGTTGTTGACGAGACTGGTGCTGGTGATGTTTATCTTGCAATCTTTTTATATGAGTTTGTAAAATCTGATAAATCTTGGGAATCTATCGAAAACGCAGCGCTTTTTGCCTCCGCTGCAGCCTCGTTTAATGTAGAAAAAACGGGACCTGACGGATTTGAAATAAAAAAAAATGTTTTAGAAAGAATAATCAGTAAAAATTATATTGATTAGTTTGGTGACTTTTAATTCATATCAATAGTCATTTCGCAATTGGAGTTAGTGTGGCGTCTATTTCTCACTACTTTTTTAATTTTTCTCTGTATGAATTTATGTTGATTGTTTTTTGCTCATTTGTCGTAGATTTTGATGTATTTTTTTCTAAATATGCTAAAAATCACAACCATCGGATGCTAATCACTCATAGTATAATTCCAAGTATAATCTTATTTGTTTTAGGGATAATTTTTTGGCATATTTTGATTTTTTGTAGTATTGCGTATTTTATCCATGTGTTTGTTGATACTTTTGATTGGGGTACTAATTTTTTTTATTTTCAGCAAAAAGTGTTTGGTCTTAAGTTTTTAATATCTAAAGAAGAATTCGAAAATATTTATGATTATTTGAGTAAATATAAGAATCCCGCGTCGTTTTTTGATTTTAAATATTACAACAATAAGATTTGTTTGATAATTGAAGCTTTGCTTTTTGTTTTAATGATAGTATTTACAGGAATTTTCGCCATTGAATTTATTTTTATAGTTTTATTGTATTTTTTTTTTTTAGGCTTTCATTTATCCCGACACTTCCATTTAAAAAATGTGGAATCTCAGTAATCTTTATTTTTCCTTTAGACATTAACCACTTAATCAAATTTTATAAAATATATAGATTAGATTTAAGAATTTAATTTAATTTTTTATTGAAAAAAAATCTACTTATATTAAAAAGTGAAAATTATATGTCAAAAGAAATGAAAACTAAAGTTGGTTTAAGCTTAGAAAATGGAATGTTATTCAAATGTGATCTCGGAGAAATGAAGGTAAAAGATTGCTATATTGACGATGAACATCACGAGGAAGTGGATATGTTGGGGCCAAATCCCTCAAGAATGTTAGGATTGGCCGTAATAGGTTGTTTAAGTGCTAGTTTCATATTTTGTCTAAAAAAAAGAAATTTTAATGTTGATAATTTAAAAGCTGAAGCTGAAATTACCATCGCGAGGAATGAAAAGGGATTCTGGAGAGTAAAAAAAATAGATGTAACTATAGCACCGAAAATTGCCGATCTTGACGCCAGAAAACGCTCAGACATATGTAAAAAGATGTTTGAACAATATTGTATAGTTACTCAGGCTGTACGGGAAGGCATAAATGTAGAAGTAACTCTTGATTATTAACATAACAACAATAATAAAAAAATCCCAAATAATTATAATTCTTCTATAATATGTGAGTGGCATTATATCTTAAATTGGTTAACTAAGGAGGACGAGAATTGAGATTATATTTCTTTAGATACATAAATATTTTAATATTTAATCTCTAATACCGTCTTCAGTTATCGAAAAGATAGCGTCTTCCTCAGGTAGATGAGGCGCATCAACCACTTTGGCAACTCTTTGTTCCCCCTTACCTTTTCGCAAATATATTCTAATCGTAGAGCCGTGAGCGATGATGTGACCACCAGTGTGAGTTATGGGATTGCCGTAGAAGACATCCGGTTTGGCAGAGACTTGATTCGTAAAAATTACTGCGAGTTCATCATATGTATCTGTTAATCTTAATAAATCGTGAATGTGGGTATTTAATATCTGCTGTCTGGAAGCGAGCGTTCCTCTCCCTATATATTCGCTACGAAAATGAGTAATAATGGAGTCAACTACAACCAATTTAATGTTTTTATCGTCTATAATTTTAGGTGCTTCTTTTACCAAGAGAATTTGATGATCGCTATTATAAGCCCTTCCAATAGTAATATTTTTTAAGATTTTATTTTTCCAATCTAAATTTTTAGCCTCTGACATTTGTATTATTCTCTCAGGTCTAAATGTTCCTTCAGAATCAATATATAAGGCAGCACCTTCAAGACCTCCTTCTTCATAGGACAATTGGACATTGACACATGATTGATGAGCTATTTGAATTTTTCCAGTTCTATATTCTCCAAAAAGTTCTGTAACGGCTCCTGTCTCAAATCCTCCTCCAAGTAATTCGTCTAAATGTTCGCTCCCTGTCGTTAACTTTCTCAAAGTCTTTCTTTTTTCCCATATTTTATCAGCCGATTTAAATCCCATTTTTTCTACATCTTGAGCCGCCTTAACTATTTTTAGAGTTGTTTTTTCACCGATTCCTGCTTCTTCTATTTTTGATAAAGGAATCATCGCTAGAGCCCTAATTGAAACGATTCCGGCGTCTTGTAACTTCTTTATGGTTGCGTCCCCTATTCCTGGTAAGTCCTTTAAAGTTAATGTTGTTTTAGAATCTAAGTCCTCGTTTTCGTTATTATCAGATTGAACTTTTTTTTTTGCCATAATAACATCTCTTTTTTTAATATTTTTTAAGATTTAGGTATATTAACCAATAATTGTATGGAAAGATAAAAATAAAAAATTTAAGGACAGAATAAAAAAATAAAAGAAATTGAATTTTAAATTTATTTCTCTTTTGTTAATAGTAATAGTACAATTAACAAAAGCACTGCGAATAGTAAAGTTAAAGGCCAGCCAATCCCGCCAAGCCAAACATATCCCAACCAAAGGAATGGAAGTATAAATATAAGATCTATTACAATTAACGCTATTAAAGATATGTGTTCTTCGCTATATTTTAAATCAAGTAACATAGGAAGGATTACCAATATAACCATAACTGTCGCCGCAATTCTAAAGCCTAAGAGAATGCTCAGATTCGGATATATTACGCTATTATCTGGTCCGTAGACATTAGGGAAGTAAAAGAACCACAGTTTAAATGTGTTAATTTGCATAAGCGGATTCATTGCTGGTAAAGTACCCGTAAGAATTAACTGTATAACAATCCCCATTAAAAGAAATAGAAATATGTCGTCGTATTCCTTATCTCTACGATAAACCAATAGGAAATCACGAATGAGGCAGATGTCCCAAAGGATAAATAGGACCATATAACTACCCAATACATCGTATCCGTAATACCAGAGAATGTTTATAGGGATGACTGCGACAATGTAGCTGAGGTAACCCCACCGCTCTCTTTTCCGGAAAAAATCATAAAACAAGAAGATTCCGAACACAATGAAGAAAGTTACTAAAACAATTATTCCACCAACATCAATATTCATGATAGACCATCTTTTAATTTTTTTATAAAATATTATTATTATTATTATTATTAAACATCATAGTTTTAAAAATTTTTAATTCTTTAACGATTAAATAATATTAGATTTTTTTTTTTTTTTAAATTAATTTTCATAAATGAAATATTATAGTCAAAAAAATCAATAATATAGTCAATAACATTTATACCAAATATTATCAAATAATAGTATTTTTGTAATTATTTCGAAAAGACTACTGTAAATTAGAAACTCTCTACACTATAGACGCTTAAATGCTTTAACTCAATATTAACATATTGAGGAGTTCCCTCAATAGTAGAAAAATTTTCTCGTATCGAGAATGGGAGAGCATAACTGAGAGCCCGTCTGGAGCAGTTCTGGGTGACGCCCTTTCGGAGTAGAAACGCATTCCCAAATTCCGCACGGTTGATGGGATAGAGGCGTTCGGACTAATGCCGCAAATAATACAGCAAAACATCGTTGATAATATTGTTTGAAATAATTTGAATACCATTTTATTCATTTTAATAGTCTTCCTTCCATGTTTTCAATTATTTCTTATCAAGTTTTTATATCTCTTTTAATTTTGTTTAAAACGGCTCTACATATCAAATGTCGAATAAATTAATTTTAATATAAGAAGGGAATAAGAGTCTTTCGATTTTCGGGATATTCTGGGAAGGATTTCTTATACCAGGCATGATTACTTCGCGCTCTTGGACCTAGATTCGCTGCGGTCCAAATAGCGAATACAAGACCTGGCAAAGACCATGTCATAATTGCCCAACCTGTCCATTCTGTAATTTCTCCTAAATAACTAGGACAACTGACAAATCTAAACATCCCTCCGTAGGGTACCTTAAAATCAATTTCTCCAGGTTTACGTAAATTCCTAATTATATGATCAGAATGAACATGTATAAAAAAACCTGTAAAGAAAAAAATTATCCCTACAATAAAAATTGGGGTTAATAACCAGCTAGTCTCATATCCTCCTGATATTGTATTTATCCATCTCCCTTGAAGGTATGCGTTTATTGTATTAAAGATCATACCCAAAGAAATAATAGACCAAGGCATTTGGCGTTTCCCTCTAATTAATGCTGGAAATATAAAGGTTCTATATCCATAATGCATCAAAAAAAACCCAGAAAATAAAAGTGTCATTGGATTTAAATGATAATCACCGATAACATAGAAAATCAAATAAACAATCACCGTAGGTATTTCCATTAAAAACCACCCTACCTTGTCATTAATAGTCGGGCCACATTTATTAGATATATGTTGACCATATCCTGCAGTTTTCTTTAGAAGCGCGATGAATACCACCATTGCAAGGATAATCATTACAACCATAACCCAATTGAAAAACACTATATCGTCCATTTTTAAAAATAATTTTCACAAATTATTTATTATTTCTTCAAGAGATTTAATCATTTCCTTTCCAGCTTCAATATCGCCTTCAGCAGACAAAAGTATAGCATTTCTGTAGAGAGAAATTTTAATTTGCGTAGAAACATTTTTTTCGTCGTCTACAATTTTTAATTCGTTTATTATATCGTGATACTTAAAACCATTTTCTTCTATAATCTTTCTTAACTGGTTATGAAAATTTTCGATGACATCCGCAGATACAGCAATCGTTTTATTTACCTTTACTCCTTTAGGAAAGCCTTTCGTTAACGAACTTAAAAGATCATTTTGGAGGGTCATTATTTCAAGAATTTTTAATAGGATAAAATTTCCATCGCTAAAAGGGGCGAATTGGGGAAAGTAGAACTTTAACGTATCCGCTGCGGCAAAACACGCTCTTTCTTCTCTGATTTGCCTTGAAATCTCACCGGGATAATTTTCAACTTTTTTTACGGGATATCCCATTTCTTCAATAAACTGTTTGGCTGCTAGAGAGATCGAAGGTGTAATAATTATAGTGTTTGATTTAGATTTCTGTATTCTTTCGTCGTATGAAACAAATAGCATTATTAAATCTTCAAAATTTATTTCTAATCCATTTTCATCAATAATTAAAATTCTAGATCCATCAACATCAAAACTTACACCCAATTGACTATTTGAAGCTTTTACAATATCAGCAGTATTTCTTATTGTATTTATGTTCGGTACAGGATTGCTTGATCTCTGCCGATAATGAGTATTTAAAGCGATTACCTCAACCCCTATATCGTTTAGTAATAACGGAGTAATTTTACCAGAGGGTCCATAAGAACAATCAACCACTATTTTTAGAGCTTGTTTTTGAACTTTTTTCTTATCAACAAATTGTTGTAGTGATTTGATATATATCTCTTCAGTCTGTGGGATTGCTGTAATTTGTCCAATCTCGTTAGGGTCGACTCTTCGTATGTTTTCAGGATAATTATCGTATGATTTTGTTATGTTCTGAATCAAATTTGGTGCTAATTCAATACCACCAGCGTCAATAAATCTTACACCCACTTGGTCGCTGTATAAATGCCCACCCGAAAAGTATACTCCTCCACTGGCTCCGAATCGTCTAATTGTAAACTGTAATAAGGGATAAGTGCAATCTGACAAATTCAAAAGGTTCAATCCCGTACTCATAACTCCTGAAGTATATGCTCTTTTTAACATCCGACTGTCGTTATGATAGTCTCGACCTATAACGATAGATTCGTTTTGTTTGAAGGAACTCCCGTGAATTGAACCTATTGAGCAAGCGATCTCTGGCGTAAATATGTAATTCGCTCTTCCTATAATTCGACCCGCGTTATATAGTTCTTTTAGAGTTTTTACCACCAATTATCGCCCATTTTTATAAGTTGTTTTCGATTTTCAACCAATTAATTTAAATAATTTCTATTTGCTACATACTTTAATTATCATATATATTTTATTGTTTTTAAAAAAAAGTGGGCTAATTTTACAAAAAAAGGATCATTTATAAGATCTATCAACGATAGGTGTTAATAAAATCTTTCTACCATTTTTTCTTCGTCTTTTATCTCCAATTCGCCAAGTTCTGAATCCGTTAATCTTAGATTTGTGTCGGTCTTGGTAATCTATCAGAATTTGAATTCAGTTTATTTTGATTGTCTTAGGATTTCCTCTAAAT